>CAJKFZ010000051.1 GCA_905199285.1 uncultured Ruminococcus sp. | reverse complement strand
ATTCAGACCTTATTTCTGCCGAGACTGAAATAACAAAAATCGTTCAGGCTGCGCTGTCGGGTGAAACTCCGGAGGCTGATAACAGGCAGCTTACCAATTTACTTGAAATGATCGGAGAGAGTGCGGATGATATTCAATAAATTTTCCCCTAAACAAGTTGAATCAATGCTCTGGTGGAAACTTCCGAAAATAAACAAGTGCGACGCTCTGATCTGCGATGGCTCGGTACGTTCCGGAAAATCTCTGTCGATGACAATAGGATTTATATTGTGGAGTTGCTCGGAATTCAACGATCAGACTTTCGCAATTTGCGGCAAGACAGCAGGTTCTATTCTGAGAAACGTTATACTTCCAATGCAGCAATGGCTTGAGGGAGTAGCAAAAATCAACCTGAAACTAAGCAGAAGCTGCTTTGATGTAACAGTAAACGGAAATACAAACCGTTATTACTTTTTCGGAGGCAAGGACGAAAGTTCATATATGTTGATTCAGGGTATGACTCTCGCCGGAGTTATGTTCGACGAAGTTGCTCTTATGCCGAAATCTTTTGTTGAACAGGCTCTTGCGAGATGTTCTGTGAAAGGTTCACGGTTTTGGTTCAACTGCAACCCGGATTCTCCGCAGCATTGGTTCTATCAGGAATGGATTTTGAAGTTTGATGAAAAGAATGCAGCATATCTGCACTTTACAATGGACGATAACTATTCCCTTGATCCGGCGGTCAAAAAACGTTACGAAAGTCTGTATACCGGAGTTTTCAAGGAGCGTTACATCAATGGAAAGTGGTGCGTTACTGAGGGAATTATTTACGATTGCTGGAAAGATGAATATATTATTGATGATTTTACAGCTCCGGAATGGTGTCAGTGGTATATCAGTATGGACTACGGAACAGTCAATCCGTGCTCGATGGGATTATGGTGCGTTACCGATGATATGACTGTGCGTGTGTCTGAGTATTACTACGACAGCCGCAAGGAAAAACGCTCCAGAACCGATGAGGAGCATTATGCGGAACTTGAAAAGCTTGCAGAAACCATCGGTATTGACGAGATTCAGGCTGTGATCGTTGATCCGTCGGCGGCAAGCTTTATCGAGTGCATACGCCGTCATGGAAGATTCAATGTCCGCAAAGCAAATAATGATGTTCTCAGCGGAATCAGACGTACTTCTACTCTGATGAAAGCCGGAAGATTCCGTGTGCATGAACGCTGCAAGGGATTTCTTAAAGAAGTAAAGCTTTACCGCTGGGACGAAAAATCCCCTGTGGACAGCGTTATCAAGGAAAACGACCATGCTATGGACGATACAAGGTATCTTGTTAATACCGTCCTGAAAAACACGATTTTGCGAAATATGGGAGGTGAATAGAGTGATTCCGATATCAGAAATCCAAGCGGCAGGCTATGACGTGGCTGTAAGCGATAAAATGATTAACAGAATCCGTGAATGGGGTGAAATTTATGAAAATAATGCTCCGTGGCTTCAGGGAGATTTTGAGAAACGTATTACCTCGCTCGAACTTCCTGCCGGAATTGCTTCAGAGCTTGCACGTCTTATTTTGTATAAAGGAAAATCTTGGGTGACAACTAAAGGCGGCAGCACTGAAAATTCACGTTCTCAGTGGCTTCAGGAGCAGTATTCCGGATTTATGAAGGGACTGCGTCCGGAACTGGAACTTGCCTGTGCTGTTGGTGGAATGGTTTTTAAACTGTATATCGTTAACCGTAGAATATATGTCGATACGATCGCAAATGACAGATTTATTCCGTGTGCATTTGATCTTGAAGGAAATATAACGGAAGCAGTTTTTCTGTCTACAGCGGTGATCGGAAATAAATACTACACTCGTCTTGAATGTCATTCGTGGAAATCCGATTCAAGATATAAAATCACCAACAGAGTTTTTTCGTCAAGTACAAGCAGTACATTGGGAACAGAATGCGATTTTTCGGAAGTTCCGCAATGGTCTGGTATTGAAAAAATACATTCGTTCAAGAATGTGGATCAGTCTCTTTTTGCTTATTTCAAGCTTCCTATAGCCAATAATATCGACAGAAATTCCACAATGGGAATTTCCTGTTTTTCACGTTCGGTCAATCAGATCAGACAAGCTGACGAGCAATGGGAACGAACGATGTGGGAGTTCCAAGGCTCTAAGCTTGCCGTAATGGCTGAATCAGGAATGTTCCGGATCGTAAAGGGTGAAGCGGATATCCCAAGCGGCAATAAACGCCTTTACAGAATTTTTCAGGACAGGGATTCTAAAGACTTGTTCAAGGAATTTGCTCCGAGTATTCGTGACAACTCGCTGTTTAACGGACTTAACAGAATTTTTCAGCGAATTGAATTCAACTGCGGTCTTGCCTATGGAACGCTGTCAGATCCTCAGACTGTTGAAAAGACAGCTGAAGAAGTCAGAGGAAGCAAACAGCGTTCCCTGACGTATATTCAGAACATTCAGGAAGCTCTTCAGGATTCTCTTCAGCACCTCATATATGCGCTTAATGCTTATGCGGATATTTGCGAACTTGCGCCGTCGGGAGAATATGAAACGGTATTCGAGTGGGGCGATGGCGTTACGGAAGACAGAGACAAGGAATTTACAAGACGTTTGCAGCTTGTAACAGCCGGAAAGCTAAAAGCGGAGAAGCTTCTTGCGTGGTATTTCGGCTGTTCCGAGGATAAGGCTAAGGAATATATGCCGGATTCTGATCCTATGTTCGGAGATGATCTGTAATGCTGTCACCGGAATATTACAGTCATCTTTCCGATGATCTGATAAAGCTGTACTCTGATCTTGATAACGCAATTATCAGCGATATAGTCCGTAAAATCGTGAAAAACGGCGAAATGACCGAGACTGCAAAATGGCAAGCGAAGCAGCTTCAAGAATCTGGAATGGTTTACGATGATGTTATCGCAGAAATAGCAAAACGCACGAATTCCACTCAGGATCAGGTCAGGACACTGTTTGAAAAATCCGGAGTTGAATCCGTGAAAAACGATAATGTCGTTTACAAAGCAGCCGGACTGGAGGGAATAATCAAGCTTTCTCCGGCAGCGATGCAGACTCTTAACGCCGGATATGTGAAATGTTCCGGCGATCTGAGCAACCTTACACTCACGACTGCAAACACGGCTCAGCAAGCCTACATAACCGCTTGCAACAACGCATATATGCAGATTTCAAGCGGCGCATTTGACTACAATACGGCGATCAGAAACGCTGTCAAGGCTGCCGCTGTTGAAGGAACTGAAGTGCTTTATCCGTCCGGACACAGAGACAAGCTTGATGTTGCTGTCAGGCGAAGCGTTCTTACCGGAGTCGGTCAGACGTGCAGACAGCTCTCGCTTATAAACGCTCAGGATATGGGATGCGATCTCATGGAGATAACCGCTCATTCCACCGCACGTCCCTCTCATGCAGAATGGCAGGGACAGCTTGTAAGCTTATCCGGACGAAAGGGATATCTTTCGCTGAAAGATATCGGTTACGGCACGGGAGACGGCTTCGGCGGCTGGAACTGCCGTCACGACTGGTATCCGTTTTTCGAGAGGGTATAAGCGTCAGAAATTACAGCGATGAACGTCTTCGTGAGATGAACGCTAAAAATATCGAATACAACGGCAAAAAATATACAGAGTATGAAATATCGCAGATTCAGCGTAAATTCGAGCGTGATATCCGCAGTCTGAAGCGTGAAGCTGTCGCTTACGATACAGCTCGCAGCAATGCTCCGGATGACGTGCTAAGACAGCGGTTTTCGGACGATTTTGCAGCCGTTTCCATAAAGCTGAAGAACAAGGAACATCAGCTCGGTGACTTCCTCGAAAAGACAGGTCAGCTCCCCGATAACGCCAGAACTCAGGTTCTTGGTTTTGGCAGAAGCGTTTCTCAAAAAGCTGTCTGGGCGGAGAAAAAATCAAAGATTTCATCTGATTTATCCAAAGCTATTGACAAAAACGGCAAACATGGTATAATTAATGAAAACAGATTTTCACGCACTCAAAGCGCATTGCCGAATGATTATGTTTTAGTACTGAAAAATAAATATAATTCAGGCACAGATATTGCTAAAAAGGTATATGATAAATTCATTCCCGACGGCGGTGCTGCTGCGGATATTTATTGGAAAGGAACGGCGCATCATTCCGGCAGAGATCATCAGATTTATCTTGATGTTGCGAAAGATATGGTGAATATGCGTGGAGCAGGAACAACGTGGTTTCATGAACATGGACATTATGTTGACTGCGATAATAATTATATCAGCCGTTCAGAGTCATTCTTAAATGCTTTGAGGAACGACGTAAAGGCTTATGAGAAAAGATGTAAAAAGGAAAACGGATTTTTCACTGTAAAAAATGCAAGAGATAAAATTGCGATGAATTCTGCACTTCGTTTCATTTAACTCACTCGATACAGGATATTTATGGCGGTGTTTACAAAAAGCGTTATCGAAGTGATTTATATGGACATAGAGCTGAATATTGGAAGGCTCACGGCGATTACGGAGTTGGCTTAGAAGCGTTTGCTCATATGTTTGAAGCTTCATTCACTCCGGAGAAACAAAAAATGATGCAAAAGTATCTCCCTACTGCATGGGAAAAATTTAAAGATATGTTAGGAGAAATTATCTGATGTTAAATAAACTTGATTCATCGATTTGTATTGAATGTTTAAAAGCTTATAACAAACAATATCCGAAGGATGAATGTGTTATTGATGAAGGAATCGGCGATATTATGATAGAATCGTATAATGACTGTTTATATATACCGCCGGAAAACGAAACAAAAGAATCCTTCTTTGATCGCCTTAAGCGCAGCAAAGAAATTGGTGAAAATTTATTTTACAAGGAGTGGGTGTCTATTGAATACCCTTACGACTGCGACTGTTAATGTAAATACGCTTTAAAACGCTCATTAAAGGGCGTTTTTATTATATTTAAATTTAAGGAAAGAGGTGGAAGTGCATGATAAAACCTTATTATTTACTTGAATTAGACAGGGAAAGAGGCTCGCCCGATTATCTTGTATATGTCCAACAGATACTCAAACGAAAACGCCGCAGGAAAATGAAGAGAGGCAAATCAAGACGTTAACACGTCTTATTTTTATACCCAAAATCAAAGGAGGACAAATTTATGATCGATAAGAAATTTCTTGAAAGTCTCGGTATAACCGAGAAAGAAACGGTCGATAAGATCGTTGCAGAATACGGAAACGATATCAAGGCGGAAAAGGACGCAGCGGAAACGCTGAAAACTCAGCTTTCGGAAGCCAATACCCAGATTGAAAGCTTCAAAAGCATGGATGTTGACGCAATCAAAAAATCTGCCGAGGACTGGGAAGCAAAGTTCAAAAAGTCCGAAGCCGACAGAGCAGCATTCGAGCATAGGACTAAGGTCACAGGTCTTGTCAAGGGACTCAAGCTCAAGGACGATATTTATGGGAATTATCTCACAAATGCGCTCATCGAAAAGGAACTTAAATTTGACGGCGACAAGCTGATCGGCGGCGATGACGTTATCAATGCTTTTAAGGAAACTCATCCGGACGCTTTTCAGACAGAGCAAATACCACCAAAATTTTCCTACAATACACATGGAAATGGCAGTGACAGCCCAAGTGGCGTGGAAGCTGCTTTTATCGCACGAAATCCCGGAATTAAAATTGATTGAGGAGGAATAAATTATGCCACATATAGCACAGGAAAGATATTCGAAACTTGTTCTCGCAAAGCTTAGAAATGAGCTTTGTCTTAAAGATGGATTTGTATTCAACAATGACTACGAGGGAAATCCTACATCAGGATCTGTAAAAATTCCAGTAAGAGATACCGAGGTTGCTGTATCAGATTACGATAAAGCAAACGGAATCACCGCAACAAACGGCTCTACAGCATACACTCCGTTGCTTATCGACAAGGATAAGGCGGTCAATGAAATTATCGACGGCTTTGATTCTCAATCCGTTCCCGATAATCTCGTTGCAGATCGTCTTGACAGCGCAGGATACAGTCTTGCTCAGCAGATCGATACTGATGGCGGCACTGTTCTTCTCAGTAGTGCAACAAATATGAACATCTCTCAGTTGACAAAGGATAATATTTATGAAACGATCGTAGACATCAGAGCAGCTATGACAAAAGCCAAAATCCCCAACGACGGCAAGAGATATTTACTTGTAACGCCCGATGCCATGTCACTTATCCTTAAGTCTCCCGAATTTGTAAGCGCATCCGCTCTCGGAGACGAAATAAAGGCAACAGGAGCGATTGGCAAAATTGCCGGATTTATTGTCAAGGAATGGAATGATACCACTGCAAATCTCGCTATGCTTGCCGGACATCCTCGTTTCGCCACTCGTGTAAAAGAATGGAGCATTCCGGTTAAAATTCAGGATCTTTCAGAATCGGGAAAATATATCGGAGCTTCTGCCGTGCAGGGACGTATGGTTTATGCACACAAGGTTCTTCGTTCAACAGCAATCAGAGCTGTGTATTCTCCCGGATCACTGACAGTGTCGCTTGCTGCCGGAGCTTCTTCCGGTACAACGGTTGTAACTATTTCCGCTGGAAACACAGGCACAACATATGCATATAAGATTAATCCTGCTTCAAGAGCGACTTTTAATCAAACTTCAGGCAATTACAGCGGAACGGCTCTTACATCCGGAACAACAGAAATCGCCGTTTCAAAAGGTGATGTTATTGAGATTGTTAATCTTAGCTCGTCAAAGGTTGCAGCGGTTGGATATGTTACTGTTACCAAGCACGATATAAAGTCATGATCTACGCAGACTACCGCTATTACGAAGAGCAGTTTCACGGCGTTCTGATACCGGAGGCTGAATTTGAATACAATGCAGCGAGAGCTTCGGAATATATCGACTGGCAGACGTTTGACAGAATAACGGATAAATATATGGAAAATGAATCGGCAGCAGCCTTGAAAATAAAGAGCTGCTGCTGCGCTCTTGCGGAAGCGGAGTATAGCTTCAGCCGGAGAGCGGATATCAGTTCTGAAAAAAACGGCAGTTATTCCGTTACATATTCAGCAAAGAGCAGCAGCGATCATAGTGCTGAAAAAAGCTGTATTATCACACGATATCTTGGCAATACCGGACTGCTTTACAGAGGAGTTGACTAAAATGTTCACAAACAGAAAAGGCTGCACGATCTATGAAAAAACAGTGAGCAACCGTGAGCTGACATATATCAGGCACACAACAGGAGCGGTTTATCTGGAAACTTCTTCAGGTCAGGAAAGCGGCTCTGACCGAAAACCGGACAACGGTATTTTTATTTCGATTCCGGAAGCTTCGCTGAGCTATGTCCCGAAGCCTGACGATCGTATCGTCTGCGATATGATCGATGACGAGCAGCCCCCGGTTACGGCTATGACTATAATGTCGGTCGACGATCGCCGCTATGGTTCGTCATTTGTCCGGCATATAGAGGTGAAAGCGAAATGATCAGATTTACAGGACTTACATTTGATCCGAATTTTTCACAAAATGCAGAAAAGAATTTTCAGGAAGCACAAAAATATGTTGATAGCGAAACCCTCAGACTGTGTGATCCTTATGTGCCAATGTTAACAGGAACTTTGAAAAAAAGCGGTACTTTGGGAACTGTTATAGGTTCAGGAGTTGTGGAATATATTGCCCCTTATGCAAAACAGCAGTATTACACTAATGCAGGTAGAGGAAAACAGGGTACGCAAAAGCACAATTCCCACAATTACAAATGTCTGCGTGGAAAGTTCTGGCTTGAACGCATGAAAGCGGATCATCTTGAAGAGATCGAAAAAGGAGTAAAGGAGAAGTTTAAATGAAACCGATAATCGAGTGCATACGAGAGCATATTATGAGCTTTCCGGAACTTAAAGACGGTCGTCTGATGGTCGATTGTCTGGGAGATGAACCTGTAGAATATGTTGTCGAGCCTGTTCCGTGCAATCCTGTTTATCAGAAATACTTTGACGGAAGCTGCATGAAGCAGTTTCTTTTTATTTTCGCAAGCCGTGAATATTACGGACAAACCGTCAGACAGAATATTGAAAATCTTGCGTTTTACGAGCATTTTTCCGAATGGATAACAGAAGCTGAGCTTCCCGATCTTGACGGAAGAATCCCTGTGAGCATAGAAGTCGTAACCGGAGGTTACGCTTTTGACTCAGGAAGCAATACGGCAAGATATCAGATTCAATTACGCTTGCTTTACGAGGAGGAATAATAAATGTTAGATAAAACAAAAAAATCAATCGTTGCACGTCACAAAAAAGTTGCGTTTTATGGCGTTCCCAGCAGTGACGGAATGGAAAAATTTCTGAGAATGCCGAAATTCACGCAGCTTTCTCAGAGCAAAAATCCAATCGAACACAATCGTCAGTACGTTGATGAACCTTTTCAGGAAACGGATATTACAGGCTATTCGCCGTCGATTTCCTACGCTTTCGATCTTCATAGAAACTGTGAAGTTCAGAAAGATATTGTAAATATTACCGACAACGAGCTTATCGCAGATGATGCGGTACGAAATATAGTGATCGTTGATCTGGATGAGGGAACGGCTATAAAACGTGCCTACGCCGTTATTCCGTCAACCGAAGGTGATAACATAAACGTCTACACCTACTCCGGAACATTCAAGTGCAAGGGAGAAAAAATTCACGGTACTGCAACCAGCGACGATAACTGGCAGACTATTACGTTTACACCGGAAACTTCCGATTAGATGTTCGGAGCTGAAGAGGACTCTGTCAGCTCCAAAAATGAAAACGAAGAATCAGATAATAAGGAGGAAATGAGCCGTTATGAGCCAGAAAATATGGGAGATAAACGGTCTGAGCCTTGAGCTTGACCTCGAGGACGCAGACTGCATGGAGCGTTACGAAAACGCTTTCGAGAAAATGTCGGAGGAAGAAAAACAGATTCCGAAAGACGGTAAGGCTTCGGTACGAATTAGAGCGTACTGTCGTCTTTTCCGAAATCTTTACGACCGACTTTTCGGCGAGGGTACATCGGAAAAGCTTTTTGAGGGAGTTCCGGAAAATACAGACGCTTACGATGAAGTTTATTACAAGCTTCTTGATTTCGTTACAGCGCAGCGAACCGCAGCGGTAGAAAAAAGAGCCGAAAAATTATCTAAATACAGACCTAATCGTCAGCAGAGACGAAATAAAAAGACATGATAAATGCTTTATACGAACCATTTCCGGAAGAAATTGAAGTTGACGGAATCGCTTATCCGATCGTCACGGACTTCCGGGAGTGGTTTCGTTTTGCCGATATGCTCGCCGATGAAGAACTTGAAAAAGAAGAGAAACTTTATCTTATGACGCAATGGCTGTCGGAAGCTCCGGAGGAAATAACTTCCGAGCTTGTAAACGCAGTTTTCAGGTTTTACAGAGCGGACGCTTTAAAGCCTGATTCACTCGAATCTGACGATGAAGAAGAAACGGAGCAGCCGAAGCGACCTCCGGTTTTTGATTGGAAGTACGACGCTGCCTTTATTCTCAGCGATTTCCGGAGGTTTTACGGAATCGACTTGCTTTCCGTTGAATATATGCACTGGTGGGAGTTCCGCTGTCTTTTTGATGCACTGCCGGACGATTCACAGTGCCAGAAGCGCATTGGTTATCGTTCAGCGGATCTGTCTCAGATAAAAAATGAAGCAGAACGTAAGCGGATCGCTCGTATTCAGCAGCAGATCGCACTTCCGTTTGAGATGGACGAAGATGATATAGCTGCAATATTTGAGGGGTGATATTTTGGATGAAATAAGAAAACCGTCTCTTGAAAGAAAATGGCTGCTCTGCCCTTACTGCGGAGCGAAAACGATTTTGTACGACAACACCGCCGAATGCAGCGGTGTTTTTTTGAAATGTACAAGAGGATGCAAACAAGAATTTGAAATAAAAATCAAAAACGGAAAAGTGCATTGAGCCTGTGCGCCGCACATCCTTTAAGGAGGGATAAGCGTGGCGTTCGACGGCACTTTAAAATTTGATACGGCGATAGATAAAACAGGCTTTAAGCTTGGTCTGGATAGCCTCGGCAGTCTCGCTGCAAAGGGAATGGCTGCCGTTACTGCCGCTGTTACTGCTGCGGCTGGAGCTGTCTCGGCTCTCGGCGGATACGCTGTCAGCGTGGGCAAGGATTTTGAAAGCAGCATGGCTCAAGTCATTGCGACTATGGGCATAACAAAGGACACGGTTCAGGACGGCGTAAACAGCTACGATCTGCTGAAAGAAGCGGCTGCAGCTGCCGGAGAATCCACGACATTTTCCGCTTCGGAGGCTGCCGACGCTCTGAATTATCTTGTACTCGCAGGATATGATGCGGCAAAAGCGGCGGACGCTCTTCCGGCAGTCCTCGATCTGGCTGCCGCCGGAGGTCTTGATCTTGCTTACGCTTCCGATCTTGCGACCGACGCAATGGCGGCTCTGGGTATTGAAGCGACAAGCGATAATCTGACTCGTTTCGGCGATGAAATGGCGAAAACGGCAAGCAAAGCCAATACAAGCGTTGCTCAGCTCGGTGAAGCTATTCTCACAGTCGGAGGTACGGCAAAATCTCTTGCCGGAGGTACAACGGAGCTTAACGCCGCCCTCGGAGTTCTCGCCAACAGAGGAATCAAGGGTGCAGAGGGCGGAACTGCTCTGCGAAACATGATCCTTGCGCTGTCTGCTCCGACGGACAAAGCAGCAGAAGCTATGGCTAACCTCGGTTTAGAGGTATTTGATGCTGCCGGAAATATGCGACCTATGAACGAGATTTTTAAAGACCTCGATACAGCTCTTGCAGGAATGAGCGAGGGTGAAAAAACTCAGGTTCTCAATGAAATTTTCAACAAGGTCGATCTTAAATCCGCACAGGCTATGCTTGCCGGATGCGGCGAGGAATTTGACAGCCTGACTGATGCTCTCAGCGATTGTGACGGCGCAATGTCGGCTATGGCTGACACCATGAATGATACTCTTGAGGGCGATCTGAAATCGCTGAATTCCAAAATGGAAGCCTTCGGAATAGCGATATACGATAATCTGAACGAACCTCTCAGAGAGCTTGCACAGCTTGGCAGCGACTACATTTCTCAACTGACCGCTGCTTTTAAAGAAGGCGGTTTTGAAGGTCTTGCCGAAAGTCTGGGGGACGTTCTCGGTCAGGCTATAACGAAAATTTCAGAATATCTTCCTGCGATTCTTGAAATGGGAGCTTCTGTTGTTGAAAATCTGATAAACGGTCTTGTTTCCAATATTGACGGAATATCGCAGTCGGCTTCACAGATAATGCTGACCATTGTAAACAGCGCAGTGAGTATTCTTCCTGAACTTCTTGTTGCCGGAGCAGAAATAATAACTTCTCTTGTTGAAGGAATGGCAAAATCCGCTCCACAGCTTTCAAAAGCCGCAATCGAGGGAATAGGTCGGGTACTTGACGGGATATCGGCAAATCTCCCTGCTTTCATAGAAGCTGCACTGGAAATAATATCGGCGGTTTTGTCGGCTGTTGCTGACAACATTGATGTTATTCTTGATGCGGCTCTGGAAATGCTCGAGACTCTTGCAATGTCACTGGTGGAGAATATCGAGCCGCTTATCGAAGCGGTTATTGAGATCATATTTGCAATTGCTGAATATATCAGCGAAAACTCAGGCGAAATTGCAAGTGTCGCCGTTACGGTGATAACAACTCTTGCAGGCTGCATTATCGAACATATACCGGACTTTATTGCGGCTCTCTCAGCACTTTTCGTTGCTTTAGTAAATTATCAGCTTACCTTGTTTGATGAGTGGATAAGCTATGTTCAGGAGTTTTTCGTGGATGTCATCGACGATGTAGGGGCATGGTTTTCCGACATTAAGGACGGAGTTTCCGAGTGGATAGAACAGATAGCTGACGATATCAAAGAGTGGTTTTCCAATCTGATAGACAATGCCGGAGAAGCTGCGTCAGATTTCATCGATGCAATAGTGGATTTTTTCAAAGAGCTTCCGGGTAATATTTCAGACTTTCTAAGCGACGCTGTAGATGAGGTTGCAGAATGGGGCGAAAATCTCATTCAAAAAGGAAAAGAGGCTGCAAAAGACCTTGTAGATACCGTCGTAGAGGGCATTTCCTCGCTTCCGGATAAATTGTGGGAGGCAGGAAAACAGCTTGTTGAAGGCTTATGGGAAGGAATCAAAAGCGCAGCCGGATGGCTTGGAGATAAGATATCAGATTTCGGAAACGGACTCATAGACGATTTCAAGGACGTTTTCGGCATACATTCTCCCTCAAGGGTAATGCGTGACAGCGTGGGAAAATATCTTGCTCAGGGCGTTGGCGAAGGCTTTACGGACGAGCTTCCGGATGTCGGCAAAGAAGCAGTAAAGACGTTTACGTCAATTAAATTCACTCCGGATATCGATCCCGAAGCTGTACGAGCTTTAGAGCTTCAGGGAAACGGAATGAGCGGAATTGTTCAGTCGAGTCCGACTTCCGAGATCGTCAACAATCAGTACAGCTACAGCACTGTTAATAACAATAATAATTCTGAAACGTCCAGCGATCTGTCCGGCAATATTCAGATCTTTATCGGTGAGGAAATGGCTGCTGAAATTGCTCTGGATAAGATCGACAAGAAACAGGGACAAAAAATTCAGCTCAGAAAGAGAGGTCTTGCGTGATGAAAATTGAAGGCATAACGGTAAACGGAGTTCATTCGTATTATCGTCATGGACTGCGGCTTCTGAAACGTTCAGCAAGCGCAGCTCCTAAAGACGATTACACCGAGCGAGTTCCTTTCAGCAGCGTAACGTATGATTTCGGCTCAATCTGCGGAAAGCAGAGCTACGGTGAACGCACTCTTTCTTACAAATTCGAGCTGCTCTGTTTCCATAAGAGACGAGCGCAGGAAAAAATCATGGGTATTCTCGAATGGCTTCACTGGACTGGTCGGAAAGAATTATACGACGACCTGCTTCCCGATTATCACTACGAGGTGCGTGAACCGACTGTGAACTGGGATGAAAAGCACGGTATATATACATTTTCAGTGACGTTCAAGGCGAGTCCGTATATTGTGCCGAACAGCAACAAAAAGTATACGGCGGACACGGTGAATTTCCCCGATGTTAACGGCGACGGCATTGTTGACGGAACTGACGCAACGCTTATCCTGAACGCATACACAAAACTTCTCTCCGGCGAAGATCCGGGATTGAATGAACGTCAGATGAAGGCTACCGACGCAGATATGGACGGTGCAGTTACAGGCATAGACGCAACTCTTGTTATGCAGTTTTACACAGCAGCGATGTCCGGCGAATATGAAAACAGTCCCGGCGGATGGGCGAAATTTCTCAACGATGTGAAAGAAAAAAATAAAGGAGTGATCTGATGTACAAAATTACAATTTCAAACGGAACAACTGAAAAGATTCTCCACGAACCTGATACTTTAAGCCGGAATCGTCTTTCTTCCGGACAATTTTCGGAGGAAGTAAATCAGATACCCTCGTTTGATTTCACGATTCCGGCATCGAATCCATGCTACACGGATGAGCTTAACGACAGAAAAGATGTTGTAACTATCTTGAATACTCTCACAAATGAGATCGAATTCGAGGGTACTCTTCTCACGCACAGCGGCA
>CAJKFZ010000050.1 GCA_905199285.1 uncultured Ruminococcus sp. | reverse complement strand
ATCGTACAAATCTATTATACAAACAATACAAGGCATATTCGTTATACTGAAAAAGGAACTGCATAAAGCAGTTCCTTTCTTCATTTTAATCAAAGAAAACTTCATCTGTTTTTTCCATAGTATTTATATCTGCAGCTATAAAATTACTGCCGGAGATGATATAAACGTAATCCCCGATATAGACAGCTCTTGTGAAGTTGTTTGTGCTAACATAATCAACGATATCGTTTGCAAATTCTCCCTGATATACAAATTTGCCGTCCTCAAACGAGAAAAACATATAAACAAATTGTCCGGATGTATCCCAGTCTTCGTTATAATCATATCGGTATAACGGGAATCCGATAAGATTTTTCTCTGGAGCAATAAACAGCGCCTTTCTCTCCCACACTGCATCTGAGCCGATATACTGGTCTTCACCCCTGATAAGCTCAAATGTGTCGATAGCCTGTAAATTATACGGATCAGAATTATCAAACATTGTAAGCTTTATTCCACGTTCAATGCCGTCTGCATCGGCTGCAATGCCGAATCCGAGAAGCTGTCCGTCGTTCCATTGCTGCATATATGTGCTGTAACCAAGGATCTTGAATTCGTCCATTATTGCCGGAGCTGTCGGCTCGCTGAGATCTATTGCAAAAAGAGGATCGGTCTGCTCGTATGTTACAACGTACGAGATATCACCGCTGAAACTTGCGGATTTTATGCTCTCACCCTGACCGAAAGCTTCCGATTCGCCTACAATATTCATGTCAAGATCGAGAACGTAAACGCAGTTGTCGATTTTAGACGTATTAAAATAATACCTGCCGTATTCATCATCTTTCCATTCTCCGTAAAGAACATCTCCCCAAGAATCAATATCATCCCCGTCTTCGTTGATTTCATAATCATCATATGGTACAAATTCGTAATCATAATACTGTCTATGTGCAGCTACTCTGAAATAGCCGTTGTATTCACTCATTGAGAACTGGTCCTTAACAGTTCCCTCGATAGTTCCGGATGCGGCAGGAGTTATCGTTCCGGCGTTGATCTCAATTCTTGTTATATTGGTCTTTTCAGTCTTTAGACTCTCTTCATCATTTCTTTCAAACGGAGAATAAGTGTTTGTGTAAAGATTATTCTGCGAGCAGTAAACCTGTCCCGTATAACCTGCGAGAGCCTTTGAATCTACTGCCGTTATCTCGCCCGAAACGTTAAGGTCAAGACTTCCGATAACGGTATAATTTAATCTGTCACTTTTACTTTCCGATTCCGTTGGAAGAAGGATGGCCTCTGCCGGAATATACGAAGCCTTATCGTTTATTCCGCAAGTTGGAACGTAATTTTCAAGCTCGTTTTCATTTTCAACAACATTGGTACTTTGAGTAAAATAGTCCGAAATAAGATACATATATCCGTCCGGAGAAATTCTCACATCTTCATAGCTGCCTTCCTGATAATATGTGTCGAGAAGCTGCGGAGATTCTCCCGTTGTGTAAACTGAAACGAAAACGGCTTCCTTATTAAGATAGTCCTGAAAATAATCGCTGTCCATATCTCCGTCATCAATTCTTTTGCCGTTTTCATCGAAATATACCCACTTTTCAGCAGATATACTTCCAACGACAAGAAGCATATCGTTATAGACATACATATCCTGAACATAGCAGTACGATGCGTCAAAATCGCCGCCGAAATAGCTGTCTGCGTCAACTCGGAGATCAATTTTTTCCGAAGAAGTAAACGTTCCATTATCAACTGCGGCGACATTCATAAGCGGAATCTCTCTCGAATAATTTTCATAAATACCGTCGTCGTTATAATTTCCGTAGTTATAATTGTTATAGATATAATAGATACACTTTCCGTCGGTTTTAACGATATCTGCTTCAAGAACTCCCTCTTCCTGATTATAGGTTTCGGAATAATCATCGTCATCTTCATTTTCGGAAAAAACAGGAGCGTCGGTCGGAGCTGCACCATCCTGAGCTTCTGTTGGTGTTTCAGCTTTCATACTATTATCTACTGATTCTGCTTCATCATAAAATTCGGCATCGCCGTTTACAGCATCCGCAGTTTCTTCCATATAACCAAATCCACGATCCAGACCTGAATATTCCTTTGTGGATTCCTTGAAAAGTTTATAGACTTCGCTGTAATCGGATGCTCCGCTCATGTAAGGAGCTTGAGTGTTCAGTTCATATTTTTCGCCGTCCGCAACGTCCTTAACGGAATTAGTCACTTTTTCATACTCGCTGTTTATAAGTGATTTGTTATTATTTATAACATTTCTTTGTCCTGCAAAATGCACAGCCGTTGTTCCTACAACTGCACACGCAGCCGCTCCGGCAGTAATCCTTAAAGCCATGCTGCGCTTTATTTTATTTCTTTTTCTCGCCGGAGCTTTTTCATCCAGCATTTTCTTGATATTTTCCGGTTCAAGCTCTTGTGGAACAGGCTCTTCTGTGAGCAGTTCCCTTAATTTTTTTTCGTTGTCGTTCATATAGATTCTCCCTCTCTTAAATTTCCGGAGTAAGCTCAATTCTTAACGCATTTTTTATCCTTGATAATCTTGATCGTACCGTACTTGCCTTTATATCGCATATTTTTGATATTTCTGCACTTGAATACCCTTCAAGCACCGATAGAGAAAGTATAAGTCTTGAAACGCTGTCGAGTCTTTCAATCGATTCCCTTAAATCAACAGAATCAAAATCGAAATTGCTAATACCGCTGTCGTCCTTCAGTTCGTCCATTTCCTTGAAATACCCACTCTGCATTCTTTTGATTTTTGCCGAAAGAATCCGCATTATCCAGCTTTTAAAGCAATTCGGATCACGCAGCTTTTTTATGGAACAGAATGCGTCCAGAACTGTTTCACTTACCACATCACAGGCATCGTGAGCATTTCTTAAACTATAAAGAGCAATATGGTACATATCTTTATAAACCAAGGTGTATAACCTTGAAAAAGCTTCGCTGCTGCCTTCCTGCGCAAGTTTTACATCAGCGGAGAAATCATCCATCAAAAATCCCTCCTTTTGAATCGATTCATAAATAAAGTGTCATGAAAAGTGGAAATTGCTGCAAGAGAAGAAAAAAATCAGCTATATGCACAAAAATTTCCGTACTGGAATGTGCAATATAGCTGATGAATATAGGTGAAATTGCGTTTGCTCGCTTACTGATTTGCTCTTCCGAGGAAAGCAGCTCCAATGATTCCTGCGTCGTTTCCAAGCTTAGCGATAACAATCTCTGTACGCTTTGTGGAATTGCTTGCAAAGTCCTCCTTTTCAACAAGAGCCTTTACCGGGAGAAGAAGCGGATCTCCCTCGTTGCAAACTCCTCCGCCTATGCAGAGAACATCGGGCTGGAAGATGTTGATAGTATTTGTAATTCCGGCAGCAAGATACTTTATGTATTTGTCAACAACATCCTTAGCAGGCTTGTCCCCTGCTCTCATAGCGTCGAATGAAGTTCTTGCTGTAACCTTGCCCTTTTCCTCTGCCATTTTATTCATGATGCTTTCAGGGAACTGAGCCATTGCTTCCTTAGACATTCTGATAAGTCCTGTTGCAGAGGAATAAGCCTCAAAACATCCTTTTCTTCCGCATGAACACTGTGCTCCGTCCACCTCGATAACAGTATGACCTATCTCTGCTCCTGCAAAATTAGAACCGGCATAAATCTTTCCATCAACGATGATTCCGCCGCCGACTCCTGTTCCGAGAGTAATGCAGACTGCATTTTTAGCTCCCTTAGCAGCTCCTGCAACGTATTCGCCGTAAGCTGCGGCATTAGCATCGTTTTCAATGAAAACAGGCTTGTCGATAGATTCGCTGATATACTTCACCATAGGTGTATTTTCAAAACCGAGATTATTTGCTCTTTCAATGATACCTGTAGTGCTGTTTGCGATTCCCGGAGTTCCAATTCCGATCCACTCGATATCGCTGATATCAAGATTAGCGTTCTTCACTGCCTGTAAAGCCATTTTTGCCATATCATCGGCAATTTCCTTTTCAGGACGTGGACAATTTGTTTTTGTGCTTGCCTTTGCGATGATGTTGTACTCTTCGTCAACAACTCCGGCTACAATGTTTGTACCTCCAAGATCAATTCCAACATAGTATTTCATTTTAAAATCCTCCTTAAATTGTTGTTAAAATTATACTGCATTTGCCTTTTATATTAATCGCATCCGTTCCTGCTGGAACAAATACGCTTGAGCCTTTTTTTACAGATATTCCGGAGATTTCAGCTTCGCCGTCAATAACCAGAATATGACAGAACGCATCCGGACAGCCTATTGAAAAACGAGTAAAAACGTCGTATCTTGCCGCTCTGAAATACTCACAGCCGCAAAGATCAAAGCATTCTGCATCAGGCAATTCAATTTTTTTCGGCTGACCGTACTTTACTGACGGCGGTTCAAACTTGGTCACATCGAGAGCTTTTTCAATGTGTAGATCTCTTGGTTTTCCGTCAGCGCCGACACGTCCGTAATCGTAAACACGGTATGTTACGTTTGAGCTCTGCTGAATTTCGGCAATAAGAATTCCCTTTCCGATAGCGTGAAGCGTGCCCGGTTCAATGAAAAATACATCCCCCTTATGAACCTTAACACGGTTCACTTTTTCAAGAAGAGTATTTTCCTTGATAGCTGTTTTGAATTCTTCTTTGGAAATATTCTCTTTAAAACCGTAAATAAGCTCTGAATCCTCATCGCAGTCAACGATATACCACATCTCCGTCTTACCGTTATCTCCCTCGAATTTACGGGCATAATCGTTACCCGGATGAACCTGAACCGAAAGATTCTCCCTTGCGTCGATAAGCTTTATAAGTATCGGGAAATCCGTATATTCCTTACAGTTTTTTCTTATCGCTTCGGGATGTTTTTTCAAGAAATCCTCAAGAGTCATTCCGTCAAATTCTCCGCCGGCTATAACACTTCTGCCGTCTTTATGACAGGACAGCTCCCAGCTTTCAGCGAGCCTTTCAAGATTGCTCTCCTTGCCGAATTGTTCTCTTAATTTTGTTCCGCCCCAGATATAATCTTTTATCGGCGGTTTTAATAACAATGGCTGCATTATTCTTCCTCCTGCTCTGATGAAAATTCATCAAGAAACTCCTCTTCCGTACCGTTATAGACATTGAAATCTATGCATTTTTCGTCGCCGTTATAGCCTTCAAGTTCACCGCTGTCGCAATACTGCCAGAATTTCCAGTCGATAAGATCAGGCTCGAAATTCACGCTTCTTATCCAGAGCGGATAATCGCTGAAGTTCTCTTTTACATATCGGTGGTAGACCGGAAGAGTTGTATAAATTATCGGTTTTACGCCGTAATATTCTTCCAGCTCTGAAAGAAGAGGCCGAAGAATATTCTCCGCTGCCTCTTTTGACGGCTTATTTTTCCGCTTATCAGCATAATATTCTATATCCACTACCGGAGGCATATCAATTTCATCCGCCGGAACAACAGATATAAAATTCGCTGCCTGAGTTTCTCCTGCACTGTCGAAACTGAAAAAGTGATACGCCGACAGCTTTATATCAGTCTCAGAAGCTCTTTCAAGATTCTGCCTTATGGATTCATCAACATGACCGCTTCCCTCAGTAGCCTTTATAAAAGCAAACCGAACACCCTGTTCTTCCAGAATATCCCAATCTATGTCTCCCTGATAATTTGATACGTCTACTCCGAAAACAGGATATTTTTCACTGTTCACCATTGCCGATGAATAATAACATGAAGCGATACCGGCAATTCCGGTCAAAATTCCGCCTGTTAAAATACAGGCAATTCTTTTAAGTTTATGCATTTAATCTTTAATGTCTCCCATAACTATTCCTCTGCCGTTTGTAGCAAAGTAAACTCTTCCGTAGATCTCACTGTCGCACGTAATGGAATATGTGAGATTTCCGAAAAGGTGCTGGTCATCATTTATTCTCTGCCAGCTTTTCCCCTTATCGGTCGAACGATAAATTCCGTCACCGCTGGAATTATTTTTTCCGCTTACATCATCATTTCCCATAACGTAAATAGTCATATATCCGCCTTCTTCTTTCGGCGCACCGAAACCAAGAGCTTTTGCGTTTATATTTTTCAGAACGTTCCAGCTTTCTCCGGCATTTTCCGTATACATTATATACGAACCATTCGCCGCCCAGATATGTCCCTCTTTATCCCCCACAGCCGTTATTTCGGCATTATCAGTGAGAATTGCATCGGTCTTCTCAAATTTTGTTCCTCCGTTGGTCGAAACATAAAAAGAACCCTCGCATATCGCATAAAACATCTTCGGATTCACACGGTCTGCGATAACCTTTGCGCCATATGAAAGTCCGGTACATTCATACCATGTTTCACCAAAATCAGGCGTCACATATGGTTTTCCGGTAAGACTATCCGGCTTCCAGACTATAGTGCTTCCGTCTGCCGACATAACTGCGCTTCCGCCCTTTGATTTTGCAGGAAGTCTTGTTATAGCATTCCAGCTTTCGCCGCCGTCGGTAGTATAATTGAGCTGACTTCTCACATTATCGCTAGTGTAAACAGCGTAATTTCCGTTCTGCCATGCGCAGTCGACTGATTTTGCGTCGCCGTTTTTGAAGAAGTGATTATCATCCGGAGCTTTTTCAACATCAAGATGTGAAAATCCGGTCAAATCACCCATAATCGAATAAAGCTGAGGAGATGTTCCGTCCGTTGGAGGAGAAACCATATCATAAACCGCTGTTTCCTCTATTCCGTAAGCGTCAAATTTTATCGTAACCGGAGTTTCGCTTCCAAGATCGGTCATATTCACAGTCGAATACAGAGTTGCTCCCGTACCATAGCTAACAATGTCCGAATTAAACGGATCTATAGCCAGAGCCGACGTCCACCAGCCTGTGGAAGCCTCCTCTCTTCCCCATTGCAGCCACTGCGCTTCAGAGACGTCCATAACATAATTTTTTTCGGTTTTTGTATAAAGAGCGTCCCAGCTTTCGCCTCCGTTAGTTGAGCGGTATATATTATGTCCTCTGTCGTCCCAGAAGCCAAGTGAAGTTACGATAATGGTATCGTCGTCACTGTAATCGAGTGTGATTCCGCCGAATCCGCCGTATCTTCCGTCATCAAGTGCAGGGGTAATATCTCTGTAGGTCTGTGTTTTAAGATCAAGAGCATAAACTGCTCCGTCCGTAGGACTTAAATTCGGTCCACAGTTATCCGAACAGACAATATACATCGTTCCGTTAGAAGAAATTTCAGCCTGCAAGGGATACATTCCGGCATCCAATGCAGGAAGAGCTTCCCATGAAACGCCGTTATCAGACGATTTATAAATACATTCGCCGTTCGTCATTGCTGCTCCGGCATAGATATCGTTGTTCGAGGGATCAAAATGTATCCACATTATTCCGATGTTGTTTCCTTCCTGACTATAATCGCCCTTGACAGGAAACGATTCTATTCTGCTCCAGTTCTGACCATAATCTTCCGACTTCCACAATCCGTTTGCACGAGAACCAAAATATACATTATTATTGTTCACCGGATCAACCATTATCCGCTCGCCTGTTCCTCTTCCGGAATTGTTACCTCCGCAGCCGAAGTTCAGGTCGAATCGTTTCCATGTTTCACCGTAGTCATCCGAAGCAATAAGCGCTCCGTCACTGCCCATATAAGTTCCGCAGGCAGCGTAAACACGATTCGGCTCAACAGGATCTGCTGCAATGCTTTCGATTCCGATCAGATTCCATTCATCCGCTCCGAAATTATCGGTTATAGCGATCCATCTGTCTTTCTCCTTATCGAAACGATAAGCTCCGCCGATATCTGTCCGAATATAGGCAAGACCTTCCTCCGCAGGACTGTAGACAATACCTGTAATATATCCTCCTCCGCCGATAGCGACATTGCTCCATTCGTATTCGTCATTTTTCAGCGACTCTTCTTTTCCTTTGCCGCAGCCGGAAACCGAAGCTACAATAAAAGCCGCAGTAGCAACAAGCGAAAAAGCCCTGCTGATTTTAATTATATGCTTTCTTATTTAAATCATTCCTCCCTATACATCACGTCTCTTATATAATAAACTATAATTCAAGATTAGTCAATAGTTTTCTTCAACTTGTATCTATTCAGGCAGACTATCTATAAGATTCAGCTTATATTTCTGAATGGCAAGAGCGTCATTATTGGTAATTCCGTCTCCGTTTCCGCTTACGTCACCGTTTTTCAGTCCCTGCATTGTAATATGAGTTTCGTCTGTTCCGTTTATTCCATATTTATCAGGATTTGACAGAGACTGCATTATAAGAACAGCGTCAGACATATCCACTTCTCCATCAACGTTTGCGTCGCCGTAACAAATTTCTTCACCGATATTATCTTTTTTGTAAACGTTCTCATACATAGTTTCCGCCCAGATACGGCGCATTTCCTCATAACCCTCAGAGCTTGGGTGAACTCCGTCTCCGCTGAGGTAATCGGGATTTTCTTTGATTATTCCATAAAAATCAGGACCTTTTACAAGTTTATCGCCATATTCCTCATAAAGTCTGTCTATCTCATTATTATATTTATCCAGATAAGTATTTACTCCGCTTTCAGACGCATAGGGAATCTTAGGAAGCACCGGAACTTTTCCAAGGGCAAGAATTGCGTCTATCATGTACTTCGTGTTTTCATAATACCGTTCTGCGCCTGTCTGATTGCCCCATGCATCGTTTGTTCCGTAAGCAATGCTGACGTATTTTCCGGCATAGCTTTCAAGCCAGCGGTCGATGTTATTTTTTCCGTCTGTAGACGTTATACCCCCGATGCCGCCATTTTCCTGAACGGGAAAATAACGTTCGTCAATACGGTTCACATATGTGGCAAAGCCTGTTCCATAGCAATTATTCATTCCTCCGGCTGTTATGGAATCTCCAAAAAATATCCAGCTATCCGACACTCCGTCAGACACATTATGTATATCAAAATTGATGCTTGCCTGTTTTCCTGCTTCCCCATCGGCTTTCGAGATGTTAATGCGTATCCAGTTATAACCTTCCATATTTACAAGATGCTGTCTTGAACTAAGTGTATTTCCTTCTACGGTACAGACTATCTCCCAGCCGTTTTCGGGGTAATCTCCTCCAGGAGCTGAATTGACTTCTATAGTATAATCGGAAGGCTCCATATTACGTGAAATATAGTTTCCTATGCTGTCATACGAACTGGTGTTATACCAGACTGCAAGAACCTGTCTGCGTTCATTTTCGGGCACCTGTGAAAGATCGTAAGCAAGATAATCCGGCGACTGTGCAAACCAGAACGAAAAATAATGCTCGTCATTTCCAGCCGAAGCCGTTGCAGGATTTGATTCCGAATACGCCGGACAGTTCCTGCTTATAACAGGATTTGGCGTAACGTCCGCATAAACCGCCATTCCTCCAAAACTCGAAAAAGCAAGTGTCAGAGCAAGAGCAGATGCAGCAGCTTTTCTTAACCTTTTTATCATACCTTCACCTCAATTAATTATTATTTTTAAAATATCTGCAAAAATAGCTGAGCGAACATTCGCCGCACTTCGGACTTCTTGCACGACAGATATCACGTCCGAACTGAACCGTCTGATGACAGAAATGTGAAGAAATTTCAGGCGGAATAAGCTTTATAAGGTCTTTTTCCACCTTTGCCGGTTCTTTATTATCAGTAAGACCGAGTCTGCCAGTGATTCTTATGCAATGAGTATCGGTTACTATCGCAGGCTTGCCAAAAACATCTCCAAGCATGAGATTTGCCGTTTTTCTGCCGATTCCGGAAAGCGTTAAAAGTTCCTCCATAGTCTGCGGAACTTCTCCTCCGAAATTATTGATAAGCTGCCCTGCCATTTCCTTAATGCTCTTCGCCTTTGTATGATAGAAGCCGCATGGTTTGACATCCTGTTCAAGCTCCTCAAGATCGGCTTCTGCAAAAGCTTCAAGAGTAGGATATTTTTTAAACAAAGTTTTTGTAACAACATTTACTCTCGCATCAGTACACTGTGCAGCGAGTCTTGCGGCAAACATCAGCTCATACGGCTTTTCATATGTAAGAGTGCAGTCAATATCGGGATAAATTTTTTCAAGCTCTTCGCAGGCAAGCTTAGCTATTTCTTTTTTCGTCATCAGTTTTCCTCCGTCTCACGAGTATTTCATCATATACTTTATACATCTTCTGAACAGTATTTTCAAGAAAATAATAGTGCTTTATATAGAACCCAAGAAGCACAATAATTATCGTAACCAGAACCAGCATCATCAGATTTTCAGTAAGGAGCATCGCCGTCATAAAAACTGCGAGTACTATTGCAAACATCATAGTTACAAGAAAATGAACGATTCTTTCATGCTGCATAAACGCAATTTTGTCCTTATGCTCCGAGAATATTTCCTCAATCTCCTCTGAATTACGACAGCTTTCAAGCCTCTGTTTAATTGTTTTCATGTATTCTTTAAGATATTCGGTCATTTTCTCACATCCTAAGCATTCTTCCTATATTTTGTAGGAGTAACTCCCACGATTTTTTTGAACTGCCGCATAAAATGCTCCTCATTGTCATAACCGCACATTGAAGCAACCTGCGAAACAGTACAAGAAGTTTCGCTTAAAATCTCTTTCGCCTTTTCAATCTTGCCGCTTATAACGTCGGAAATGCACGAAACTCCGAACATCTCACGGTAAATATGCTGAAAGTACGACCTCGACATATTCACATCCGCTGCCATCGTATCAACATTCCATTTAAGCTGAGGATTACGGTATATCTTAGCCCGAAGGTCGATAAGAGCGCTGTAATGAGGCTCTGCGGTCTGCTGAGCTGAATCCTTGCGATAGCCCGTTTCGCTGAATTTAATAAGCAGAGTTTTCATGAGCGAATCGAGTATTTTCACTCTTCTTGAGGTGAGCGAATAGTATTCCGAGGCTATATTCCGTATGATACTGCTCATAAATTCAATATCGAGAAAGCGTATCGGGGTATTCATTTCAAGCTCCAGTGAATCGAAGAACTCTTTGTCTCTATACACATCGAAACATATCCAGTCACATATAAAAAATCCATCATCCGCAGAATATTGTAAAATTTCGCTGTCGTCAAACAGAATAACAGTATCAGCCGGAACTTTTATATTTGCTCCTTTTAAACACAGATTTGCTCGACTTTTAAGAAGAATCAACGTAAATTCGCCTTTTTCAGGTTTTCGGCATACCTGATACCCACTGTCGTAAACCGAATTGAATCCGATACTACGTATATTCACAAAATCACTTCCTGTTGTCGATAAATCGCCATTCTATATTTTTCCAGTAATCTCCGGCGTAGTCGATCCCAACTCTCGGAGCTGTAATTATCTCCGGTTTATAGCCGTCATCCTCGATCCACACCGTATCGTTACCGCAGAACGTTCCGCCGTTGAAACTTCCGTCTATTTTCAGATATTTCGTCAGCTTCCCCGGACCGTTATGGAGCTCGCCGCAGCGCAGCAAAACTCCCTGAGGCTGATCTATATCTCCAGTTATAACGTTCATAAGCCAATGCATTCCATAACAAAGATAAACGTATATCACACCGCTTTCGCCGTAAAGCAGCTCCGTCCGCTTTGTTCTGCCTTTAGAAGCGTGACAGCCTTTATCCTCTTCGCCACGGTAAGCCTCGGTTTCAGCTATACGCTCACGAATTAACGTACCATCGTCAAGTCTGCGGACTATGATTTTCCCCACAAGCTCTGGAGCGACTTCAAGAGCGTCTCTATGAAAGAATTTTTCTGTAAGTTTAACAGCCATAAATTATACCCTTAGTTGTTGTTCGAGTTCAGTATCCGGCTTAACAAAAGCGGTCTGATAGTTGGTGAATATCACCTTTCCGGGTTTGGCTCCGGATGGTTTTTTAACGAATTTTGCAAGACAATAATCAACCGGAACGAGCGTTGAATTACGTCCCCTGCTGTTGACAGCAGCAATCACAGCTGCTTCTTCAATCGTTCTGTTCGGAGGTGTTTCACCGTCTGTAAGGATAAGAACATGAGAACCGGTAATACTTTGAGTATGAAGCCATATATCCGATTTTTCAGCGAATTTGAGGGAAAGCTGATCGTTCTGATGATTGTTTCTTCCAACGAGAACCGTAAATCCGTCGCTCGACTTATATTCTATCGGAGGCAAAGCTTTTGGAGGCTTCACCTTGCTGCTGCCTGATTTTATATACCCTTGCTCACGAAGTTCAAGACGAAGCTGAATTATATCATTTTCGGAAACAGCTCTTGTAAGAGAATCAAAAACGCTGTCGAGATATTGCAGTTCTTCTTCGCCTTTCTCTATCTGAACGGCAAGTTTTTCTTCTGCGGTAACCGATTTTTTATACTCTCCGTAGTATTTCTGAGCATTTTGTGACGGAGTTTTTCTTACATCAAGTTTAATTTCTATCTCAGGGCAGGATTCATCGTAAAAATTCTCAGTTATAAGCGAAGAATCGCCTTTTTGAATCCGATACATATTTGCAGAGATCAAGTCGCCGCAAAGCTTATAATGATCCTTGTCGGCACACTCTGCAAGCTCCTCACGCTGAGCGGCAATTCGACGTGAAGTCCTCTCGGTAAGATTGACAAGCAGCTTGAAAAGATCGTTAGCACGTTGTTTCGTCCGTGCAGAACGATCACGCTCGAAATAGAAATAGTCAAGAAGCTCCGAAGCGCTCGGCAATTCCTTAGTATACATCAGAGTTCCGAACTGTGTAAGTCTTATAAAAGAAAAGTCCTTGAGCTGCCCTTCTTTGTCCTTTACAACACTGAAAAGGCACTCGCTCTTTTCGAGCTGTTCACGAGTTCGTTTAATAGCGAAAAGCAGTCTCTCAAGCTGATTCGGCTCAATCTTATCACTGTCGATATGAACTCCCCTTCCGGCAAAAAAAGTCCACTCACGGGCAAGAATCGGCGATATTCCTTCAAAAATACGTATCAAAGCCTTAGAGAGTTCTGCCGGAGAAGTATTTTCAAGAGCCGCAATCATCTCCTCTGGTTCTGCTTTCAAAAAATTCAGACGGCTGTTTCTGGGCGGAAGAGTATACCTCATTCCAGGAAGAACGATTCGCTCACGTGACATATCTTCATCAACACGCTTTATGCTGTCGATGACCTTGCCCTCGTGATTGATTATAATAAGGTTGGAGCATCTTCCCATTATTTCGCAGGCGAGAGTAACTGTAACAACATCGCCAAGCTCGTTCACGCATTCAAAATCGACAAAAAGAATTCTTTCCAGACCATCCTGACGAATTCCTATCAGCTTTCCACTGCCAAGATGCTTGCGGAGAAGCATACAAAACATAGGCGGAGTTTGCGGATTATCGACGCTTTTTTCTGTTATATGAATTCTGGCGCTTCCTGCATTTGCCGATATATATAGTTTTTTTCCACCCTGCTTTGTACGCAGAGAAATAATTATTTCTTCACGGGAAGGCTGATGAATTTTTTCAACCCGACCTCCGATAAGCGGAGTAAGTTCAGTTTTCACTGCATAGAGAAATGCTCCGTCAAGAGCCATAAAATCAGTCCTTTGCTAATTAAGTTAATCATAAATATATGTAAGAAGCTCAAAATCCGTTGTTGTTTCGAGCATTTCGAGAGAATCAAGCCGTTCACGCTGTTCTTTTCCTGTACGATAATAATATGGAGTCATCGAAAAAAGCGACTGTATATCTTCATTGGAATCAAGTATGATCTTGTGTCGTATCCTCTTTTTTTGAAGCAACCGAAATCCATCAAGTTCATATGGACGAACCTCATTTTTATACGGAGTATCATAAACAGCTTGTTTCATCACCCAGAGCTGTTCCTCATATGGGATCGCCATCATAATAA
>CAJKFZ010000049.1 GCA_905199285.1 uncultured Ruminococcus sp. | reverse complement strand
ATAAATTCGTTTTAACTCCGCTGTATAAATTGATATTAGAACAAATTCCGGACGTTTTAAATTCCGTCCACTCCTGTTTTACGGGCTTTGCAGCTTCGGCGCAGTACCTTAATCAATATATTTTAATATTCAATTGAATAAAATAATGCGGCATTTACCGCCTTTGAGTAATAGGTTTAAAGTACAAGCTTATTATAATTTTATTGTAAAAGGAGGTAATGCACTGTATGAACTTGGAAATCGTTCTTATAATTGTAATTTGTGTTCTTATTGTCGCAGCTGTCGCTTCTGCTGTTTTGGCATACAGCAAGGGCGTTAATGCTGGCATCGAAAGACGTAAACAGCAGGCAGAAGCGCTCGTTGGTTCTGCTGAACAGCAGGCTGAACGCATCATAGATGATGCCAAGAAAGACGCTGAAAACAAGAAGAAAAGCGCTCTTGTTGAAGCAAAAGACGAAATACATAAACTTCGCAGCGAGGCGGAGAAGGAAATCAAGGATCGCAGAGCAGATATGTCACGTCAGGAAAGACGTATTCAGCAGAAAGAAGAAAATCTCGATAAGAAAAATGATAATCTTGAGAAGAAAGAGGATATACTCAATCAGAAGATCAAATCTGCTGACGAAAAACTCAAAGAAGCTGAAACTATCAAAAAGGGACAGCTTGATGTTTTGGAAAGAATATCTGAATTTACTAAGGATCAGGCTAAGGAATATATAATCTCGAAGCTTGAAGATGATCTCGTTCATGAAAAGGCAGTAAAGGTTGCCGCTTACGAACAGCAGATCAAGGATGAGTGCCAGGAAAAGGCAAGAAGCTACATCTCGCTTGCTATCGCTAAGGTAGCCGCAGATCAGGTTTCAGAAGCTGCCGTTTCCGTCGTTCCTCTTCCCAATGACGAAATGAAAGGCCGTATCATAGGTCGTGAGGGACGTAATATCAGAACCCTTGAAACGCTTACCGGCGTTGATCTCATTATTGATGATACTCCCGAAGCTATCACACTCTCCTGTTTCGATCAGATCAGAAGAGAGGTTGCAAGAATTGCTCTTGAAAAGCTTATTGCTGATGGTCGTATTCATCCTACAAGAATTGAAGAAATGGTTGATAAGGCTCGCCGTGAGGTTGAATACCGTATCAAGCAGGAGGGTGAACGTGCCGTTATTGAAACCAATGTTCATGGCATAAACCATGAGCTTATCAAACTTATCGGACGTCTTAAATACCGTACAAGCTACAGACAGAATGTTCTTGACCATTCGATCGAGGTTGCAAAGCTCAGCGGAGTTATCGCTTCAGAGCTTGGTGTAGACGCAAATATGGCAAGAAGAGCCGGACTTCTTCACGATATCGGTAAGGCTCTTACCTCTGAGATCGAAGGCTCGCACGTCCAGATCGGTGTGGATGTTTGTAAGAAGTATAACGAAAATCCTGTTATTGTTCATGCCGTTGAAGCTCATCATAATGACGTTGAGCCGAAAACAGTTATCGCCTGTATCGTTCAGGCTGCCGACGCTATCTCCGCCGCAAGACCTGCCGCAAGAAGCGAAAATTATGAAAGCTATATCAAGCGTTTGCAGAAGCTTGAGGAAATCTGCAATTCCTACGACGGAGTTGAAAAGTGCTTTGCTGTTCAGGCAGGACGTGAAGTCAGAATTATGGTTCTTCCGGAAGTTATCAACGATGAAAAAATGGTTCTCGTTGCAAGACAGATTGCCCAGCAGATCGAAACTGAAATGGATTATCCAGGTCAGATCAAGGTCAATCTTATCCGTGAAAGCCGTGTTACCGACTTTGCTAAATAAAGTGGAAATATTTGCGGACGGTTTAAAGCCGTCCGCTTTGATTTTATCAATGACACTGTGAAAATTAGGTGATTTGCAGTGTTAAATATATTATCTGTTAAAACAGATGAAAAGGAGTTTTATTATGCAAAAGAAATCATTTTTTGGCAAGGCGGTTTCTGTTGCCGCTTCGCTTTCTCTGGCTGCGTCAGTTTTCCCTCTGAATGCATCGGCCGAACGTGAGGTACTTGGCTACATGGGCGATATCAATCATGATATGCTCGTTAACACAGCCGATCTTGTAACGCTTTCACGCTATCTTCTCGGTACAGGTTCGCTTGACGGCGGAGAATACAATGCCGATCTCGATAAGGACGGTTATATCGATTCGTTCGATCTTGTTCTGCTCCGTCAATATGTTATTGGCATAAAGGAAAAAGAACCGATTCTCGGCGAGGAGATCACTACAACAACGACTACTACAGCAACTACGACCACGACCACTACAACAAGTCTTGCTGACATAACAACAACTACCACTACCGTATACTATGAAGATGAATTTATTGACGCTCCGATAAAGCAGGTGGAGGCTTATCTCCCGTCACAGGGCGAAGGAAATCTTGTTATTTTCTATGTCGATTTTCCGGACTGCAAATACGATTATGCTCCGTCTGAAAGTGAAATTGACGACATTGCTTTTGGTGAAGAGGATTTATCCGATGCAAACTATCCTTTCGACAGCATGAGCGCATTCTACTCACGTTCGTCTAAAGGAGCTATGAATCTTCAGGGCAAGACTTTCCGCTATACTACAAAGGAAAACCAGTCTGCATATGATACTGATAAGGCTAAGCTTGCCATGGAATGCTACAACGCTTTCAAAGACAGCGAAGATTTCTCACGTTTTGACGGTGATCATGACGGCTATATTGACGCAACGCTTTTTACTGTTCCGACTAAAGCAGGCGATACCGATTGGTGGCCGTGTGCAGGGCCTCTCGGACGTGACGAGTATTCTGTTGACGGAGTAAGAGTCGGTCATATCATAACAGGAAATGCTCAGATTGAAAGTACGTCCGATTATTATAACTTCAACAGCAGCTATCTCCATGAAATGGGACACTGTATGGGACTTCCCGATTATTATCTCTATACGGGCGATGATTCGGAAGGACTTCACGGAGTTGCAGGAAACGAGCTTATGGACACTGATGCTTCGAGTGATTTCAGTGCGGTTTCTAAAATTCAGCTCGGTTGGTTCAGAAAGAGCCAGATACAGGTTTACGACAGTTCACAGGGCAGCCAGACTTTCACTCTCAGCAATGCTCAGAAGGACGGCGGCAACTGCGTTATAATACCAAACGGAACTCTTGACAGTAAGTATAATTCTGAGTATTTCGTAATTGAATTTGCTACTACCGACAGAAATAACAGCAAGCCGCAATGGTGGCAGAAAACCGACAGCGGAGTGAGAGTTTATCATGTTTCCGCCGAACTTTATGATAACGGCTGGTGGGTTTCATATAAGTATGCAAGCGGTTCGGAATTCACTAATAATAACAACGGCAGACGTTTGATCAGAATCATTGACGACACGGATACCGATAACTTCTATCGCACAGGCGATGTTGTGGACAGCAGTATTTCAGGCTTTAAATGGTACGATTCCAGCGATAACCTTACTGTTGATCCCGGATTAAAAATCACAGTTGGAGCAGGCAATAACGATACTTACGAAATTACTATCGACAAAAAATAACATCTAAAGCTGCTTCACTGAAAAAGAAAGGTAAAAATTATGGCAAAGACAATTCTCAAAACATCTGAAAAATCCAATTTTATACTGAATATGACGGAAGAGCAGTACTCTAAAATAGCCTCGTTCGGACTTCTTTCCGCTTGCTTTGCCGTTTCGCTTTTTACCATAATTCCGGAAGCGGCTGAAGGCGTTTCATATTCCGTTTCGGCCGCCGGACTCGCTGTTTCAGGCGTTTTCTGTCTTATTCTCGCACTTATCGCACTTGTGAAAAAATACGTTTCCAAGAGCGTATTGCTTCCTGTTATAGCTTTTGCGGTTATGCTTGGCTGGGGAACGGTTTCGCTTATTGATTCTTATGATATGAATGTGGGATTCTACGGTTTCCCTCAGCGTGGTGAGGGACTTATGGCTCTTATTTTCTATTTCGGAATTTTTATTACTGCAATTTCTATCAAACGTGAAAAGGCTATGAAAACTCTTATCAGCGGAATTATCGGGGCTGGACTTCTTAATTCGGCAGTCGCTCTTATTCAGATTTTCTTCCATAAGCTTTCACATTATACAATGATCTCGCTGTATTTCGATTTTGCAGCGTCCGGACTTTCTCAGTCACCGATTTTTCTTGCAATGGTTTTAACTCTTTCACTCATTGTATCGAATGTTACAGGAGTTCTTGATGAAAACAAAAATCGCAGAATTTTCTGTATCATAAGTTCATGTATTTTCTCGTTCGTTATTCTTCATACTTTTTCTGTTATGGGAATCTGCGGCATCGCTCTGTCTCTTGTTTCAGCGGCAGCTGCTGTTTGCATTAAGAAAAAAACTTCTCCGCTAAGACTTGTACCGCTTATCGCTCCGGCAGCGGCAGGAGCTTTGGCTGTAGTTCTCTGTATGACGGGAGTTACATCTATTCTGAATAAATATCCTATTGCCGACGGATATACGCTTTGGACGGGAGATTCGTTTAAAAGAATTTCTGCAAGCGGAAACTATAATCCGAAAACGGTAGATATACAGAAGATTGACGAGGTTTACAGCTATATCAACAGAAAAACCGTGAATATAATCAAGGAGTATCCGCTGACAGGAACAGGTCCGGAACAGCTTGTTTATCCTCAGGTTCATACAACAAGACTTCCTTCCGGAGATGAGTTTGCGAATATGCAGGAGATGCTTGCGATAAATACCGGAACTTTTGATAAAACATATAACGAATATCTCTACACTGCCGCAACAAGAGGAATCCCCTCGCTCATAGCTCTTTTAGCAGTTATTATTCCTGTTGTATGGATAGGATTTAAAAAGCTGAAAAAAGATGGCTCGGCTGAGAATATCTGCCTTTTCTTCATTACTCTCGGAGGAGTTTTAGTGTTCCTGATCGGATGCAGCAATATTACTTTTTCACCTATATTCTGGGCTTCTGCCGGATTATTGTGTGCAGATGTGAAACAAGATTCATTAAAAAAGGATTAATAAAAGTAAGCTCTTGCTAACAGAAATAACTTGATTTTTTCTGAAAATATGATACAATAATATGTAACAGGGAATTATACATAAAATTTCCCGAATTTTACGGAGGTGCATAGATATGGCATATATTATTTCAGATGATTGCATTAGCTGCGGCGCTTGTGCTGGTGAGTGTCCTGTAAGCGCTATTTCAGAGGGAGACGGCAAATACGTTATTGACGCTGATACTTGCGTAGAGTGCGGCGCTTGCGCTGGCGTTTGTCCTGTTTCAGCTCCTTCAGCTGAATAATCGATCGAAACATTAAAAAGACTGCTGCAATTGCGGCGGTCTTTTTTTATAGTTTATAATATTGTGATTTCAAAGGGTATTTGCTCCGTTTTGCTTATCTTGTTAGCTCGAAGCGAACACTGCGGCTGATTCAATGAAATTTTTTCAAAATGGTATGGTAATTTTCTGGAAAATGTGTTATAATAGAAAAGTATACTATAATCAGAACAGGAGTGTTACCGCTTATGAAATATAATAGAACCGAGCTTGCCGAGAATATCGGCTTTTCCTCGATCATTGACGAAAAATTTAAAACCGCTAAGCTTTCCGTCCGCTTCATAACCAAACTGGATAAGGAGTCGGCAGCGGCAAATTCACTTGGCATAGGAGTTCTTTCCTCCTCTAACGGAAAATATAAAACTCTTGCCGAGATAAATGAAAAGCTTTCTTCTCTTTACGGAGCTTCGCTGGGAACTGCGTCAAAGAAAAGAGGAGACGTTCAGATACTCAGTCTTGCCGCCTCATGGGTGAACAATCGCTTCACTATCGACGGAGAGGACGTTGACGGTGAAATGCTTCAGATCGTAAGGGACTGTATTTTTGCTCCTAATGCCGAAAACGGCGAATTCGCAGCAGATTCTTTTAAAATCACCAAAAAAGATCTTCTTGACCGTATTGACGCCGAGATAAATAATAAACGTGGATATGCTCTTTCAAGGGCAGCCGAGGTAGCTTTTGAGGGCGAACCGGCAGAGCTTTCCTGTTATGGCGACAGAAAAAGCGCCGAAAGCGTTACCTCCTCCGAGGCTTTTGCAGCTTATCAGAAATTTCTTGAAACGGCTCAGGTTGAGATCTATTATATTTCTCCTGAGGAAAATCCTGCTGCGGCAGAAATGTTTAAAGAGAGTTTTTCTGCTGTAAAACGTGATTCCAAGGCTGTAAGTTTCAGAAATATAAGTCCGCTTCACAGCGAAGTTGCAGAGGGTTCGGATGAGTTTGACGTAAGACAGTGTAAAATGGTTATGACATTTAAAAGTGATTCGGACGATGCCTTTGCAATAAAGCTTCTTAGTGCGATTTTCGGCGAAACACCGGTATCTAAACTTTTTGTGAACGTTCGTGAAAAGCTCAGTCTTTGCTATTACTGCGCCTGCCGTGTGATTTCATCAAAGGGTGCACTTATGGTGGACAGCGGTGTTGAAAGAGAAAATATTGAGAAAGCCAAAGAGGAAATTCTTCGTCAGCTTGATGAAATCCGAAACGGCAATATTTCGGATGAAGAGCTTGAAAGTGCAATGCTGGCTCTGGAGAACGGTCTTGAACAGATTGGCGATACAGCTTCTTCCTATGAGAGCTGGTATTTTGAAAGATTCTGTGAGGGAAATGTTGTAACTCCGGCAGAAAGATTAAATGACTATAAAAATGTTACAAAAGCAAGAATAGTTCAGGCGGCAAATTCGTTGAAGCTTGACAGTATTTATCTCATGCTTGATAAAGAGGAGGCTGAATAATGGAAAAAAATATTATTAAAAGTGAACGTACTGGCGATAGCTGTATCCATGTTAAGCATAAAAGCGGTCTTGATATTTATATCTGCGAAATGCCCGGTTTCAGCAGCGTTGAGGCTCTTTTCGGAACAAAATACGGCTCGGTAAACACCATGTTCAAAATGCGTGACGATGAGGATTATACTGTTGTTCCTGAGGGAATAGCTCATTTCCTTGAGCATAAGCTTTTCGAGAATGAGGATTGCGACGTGTTCGAGCTTTATGCCAAAACAGGCGCAAGCGGCAACGCATTTACTTCGTTTGACAAAACCTGCTATCTTTTCAACTGCTCTAAGAATTATCAGGAATCTTTAAGAATATTGCTCGATTTCGTACAGAAACCGTATTTTACTCAGGCAACTGTCGATAAGGAACAGGGGATAATTGGTCAGGAGATAAAAATGACTAACGATAATCCTGACTGGAGACTTTTCTTTAATCTTCTTCGTGGAATGTATCATAATCATCCCGTTAAGATAGACATAGCCGGAACGGTTGAAAGCATTGCTCAGATAGACGCTGAATTGCTTTATAAGTGCTATTATACGTTCTATAACCTCAACAACATGGTTCTTTCCATTGCCGGAAATATCAAGGCGGAAGAGGTTCTGGCGATATGCGATGACTGCCTTAAACCATGTGAGGATAAGGGGTTGGAAACCGTTTTTCCGGATGAACCTGAGAGCATCGTTACTCCTGAAATTTACGAGAATCAGCCGGTAGGCGCAACTCTTTTCAGCATAGGATACAAGTGCGCAAGCTGCTCCGGTATGGAGAGACTCAAAAAGACTATGGCAGCATCTATTGCCGCTTCTATGCTTACCGACGCTTCAACTGATATGTATAAAAAGCTTCTTGATGAAGAAATTATAAATTCCAGCTTCGCTTCAGAGGTTTTCTACGGTGACGGCTATTTTACGGTGATTTTCAGCGGTGAATCGGATAAGCCGGAGATAGTTCGCCAGAATCTTGCCGACGAAATAGGCAGAATTATTGCTGACGGACTGAATGAAAAAGATTTCGCAAGAATTAAAAAATCTACCTACGGTTCGCTTATAAGAGAACTTAACAACGTTGAAGCTGTTGCAAATCTTCTCATTAATGCTCATATGGACGGAGTTTCGCCTTATGATACCATAAATGTTCTTTCAGAACTTACAAGCGGGGACGTTTATGAATTTATCAAAAATGAACTTTGTGAGGATAAAACGGTGCTTTCCGTGATAAAGGGGGAAACCTGATATGACAGTTGAAAGGATCGCTGATGCAACGCAAATAGAATTCCCGAAACTTGGGTGGGTTTTTCACATAAACCCGACAGCTTTCAAAATCGGAAACATGGAGATACAGTGGTACGGAATTCTTATAACGCTTGGACTGCTGCTTGCATTTCTCTATTGCTTCCCAAAAATGAAACGTTTCGGAATAGACTCAAATAAAGCGATAGACGCTGTTCTTGGAGGAATTATCGGCGGAATACTCGGCGCAAGAATTTATTATGTCGTCTTTAACTGGAGCGAATATAAAGGCGATTTCAAGGAGATAATCAATATCCGTAACGGAGGTCTTGCCATTTACGGCGGTATTATCGGGGCATTGGCTGTCGGTCTTCTCATATGTAAGATCAGGAAAATAAAAATGCTTCCAATGCTTGATATAGCGTCGATTGGATTTCTCATCGGTCAGGGAATAGGCAGATGGGGCAACTTCGTTAATCAGGAAGCTTATGGCTCTAACACCAACTTCTTCCTTGGTATGACAGGCGGAAGGATTCAGCAGCAGATAACTCAGAATTCGCTTTACCTCGACGGCGATATGTACCAGAAAGGCATTGAGCTTGATCCGTTAAAAATGGTTCATCCGTGCTTTTTGTATGAATCGCTCTGGTGTCTGCTCGGATTTGTGGTTCTTGCTTGGTTCTCAAAGCGCAGAAAATATGACGGACAGATTTTTCTTATGTATCTTACGTGGTACGGTGCAGAGAGATTCTTTGTTGAACAGCTCCGTACAGACAGCCTTATGATAGGCGAGCTGAAAGTTTCACAGATACTTTCGGGCATTATAGTTGTCGCTGCGGTAATAACTCAGATAGTGATAATGTCGAGATATCGTCGAGACAGGGAAAGTTTCGTTCTGTATGTAAATACGGAAGAGGCAAGAACAATGCTCTCGAAAGCTCAGCAGAAAAATATCGGAATACCGCTTGACGATATCGACGATGAGGACGAAGATTCTTTTTCAGGCATTCTTGACGATGAGGATGATAATGAAGAGGAAACTGAAAATAATGATGACAAAATTTCTAAGGAGGATAAATAATTATGGCACAGATCATTGACGGAAAGGCCGTTTCAGCAAGCGTTAAACAGGAGGTTGCGGAAGAGGCAGCAAGACTTAAAGAGGAAATGGGACTTAAAATAGGTCTTGCAGTAGTTATTGTAGGAAATAATCCGGCATCAAGAGTTTATGTTAACAATAAGAAAAAAGCTTGCGAGGCTGTTGGATTCAATTCGTATGAGTATGCGCTTGATGAAAACACAACTCAGGAGCAGCTTCTTGATCTTATCAATGTTCTCAACCGTGACGATAAGGTGAACGGAATTCTGGTTCAGCTTCCGCTGCCTTCGCATATCAACGAGAAAACCGTTATAGAAGCAATTTCCCCTGCAAAGGATGTAGACGCATTCCACGCTGTAAATGTCGGAAAAATTATGATAGGCGAGTACGCTTTCCTGCCATGTACTCCTGCCGGAGTAATGAGACTTATCGAAAGCACAGGAACTGATATAACCGGAAAGAACTGCGTTGTTATCGGAAGAAGCAATATTGTCGGTAAGCCAATGGCTATGCTCCTTCTTCACCAGAACGGAACTGTTACCATATGTCATTCAAAAACCAAAAATCTCAAGGAGATATGCCTTAATGCGGATATTCTTGTTGCAGCAGTCGGAAGAGCTAACTTTGTTACCGGCGATATGATCAAAGAGGGCGCAGTCGTTATTGACGTTGGCATGAACAGACTTGAAAACGGTAAGCTTTGCGGCGATGTTGAGTTTGAATCGGCTGAAAAGAAGGCTTCCTATATAACTCCAGTTCCGGGTGGGGTTGGACCGATGACCATTGCTATGCTTATGAAAAATACTCTCACAGCGGCAATTCAGCAGGCTGGAAAGAAATCGAATAATTAACAAATAACAAAAAAGGACGAACTTTTAATGGGTTCGTCCTTTTGATTTTGCAGAAAACAAATTTTTTCATTCGTGCGATGATAATTTGAGTTTTGGAAAGATGTCGCCGTGATGTTATTCAGCGGAATCAAGCATTCTGATAGCTTTCATCATGATAGCGCACTCAAGACGCTTCTTTTCAAGCTGACATGAAAGCTTGTGAGCAGTCCTTATATCCCCCATATACTGGTAATTGTTAGCGTTGCATCCGCCGGAGCAATAGAATTTAGCCCAGCATTTTTTACATTCAGGTTTGGAATAAACGTGAGCTTTCGCAAAATCAGCTTTCATATCCTGATCGAAAGTACCCTCGTCAATGTTGCCCATTTTGTATTCGTCAATACCGACAAACTGGTGGCAAGGGAAGATATCTCCATCGGGAGTAACGGCAACATAGTCGTTTCCGCAGCCGCATCCACGAAGTCGTTTTATAGCGCAAGGGCCTTGGTCAAGGTCTATCATGAAGTGGAAGAAATTGAATTTACCGCCGTTTTTCTCGTTTTCGAGAATGCGGTTGGCGAGATTTTCGTACTCTTTGAAAACAGCCGGAAGGTCTTTTTCGGTGAGCGCAAATTCATCGGAATCACCGACAACCGGTTCAACGGAGATCTGGTCGAAACCTTCGGTATAAAGGCTGAAAACGTCCTCGGAGAAGTCCGTGTTCCGGTTAGTGAATGTGCCTCGAACGTAGTATTCCTTATCGCCTCTGCCGGCAACCAGCTTTTTGAAAGCGGGAAGGATCTTATCATAACAGCCGCTTCCGTCAACACGAACACGGAAATAATCATTTATTTCTTTTCTTCCGTCGATAGAGAGAACGACGTTTGACATTTCCTTGTTGATGAAGTCGATTTTATCATCGTCAAGAAGCAGACCGTTAGTTGTGATAGTGAAACGGAACTTCTTGCCGTATTCTCCTTCACGGCTTCTTGCGTATTCAACGATTTTTTTAACGGTATCGAAGTTCATAAGCGGTTCTCCGCCGAAGAAATCAAGTTCAAGATTAGGACGGTCGCCGGAATTTTCTAGGAGAAAATCAATGGCGTGCTTTCCTGTTTCAAAGGACATAAGTTTGCGTCCCTTGCCGAAATCGCCTGTCGAGGCGAAGCAGTATTTGCATCTTAAATTGCAGTCATGAGCGATATTAAGGCACATTGCCTTGACCGGAGAAGCAACGGAATACTGCGCATACTTCTCATAATCATCAGGCGAGAAGAGAATTTTGTCGTTATAAAGTTCGACAATTTCAGCATAGCATGATTCGATATCCTCTTTTGCATAGACTTTAGAAAGCTTTTTGATGACCTTTTCCGGACATTTTTCGTCGAAAGGAGGCTCGACATTATCAAGAAGATCATATGTAAGCTCGTCCACAAGATGAACTCCGCCGCTGTTTACATCAAGAACGATATTTAAGCCGTTGAGCTTGTATTTATGTATCATATTAAACAAACCTTTCATAAAAATTGAGGCAGTATTAAACAATACCGCCCCGAACGAGTCTTTAATAAACTGTATTAAGCTTTACAGTTACAATTATCTCTCGCACTTCTGGTTAGCAACAGTGCAAGAAGTCTTGCAAGCAGACTGGCATGAAGCCTGGCACTTACCGCATCCGCCCTTCTGAGCAGACTCTTTAAGGTTAGCCTTGTTGATAGTCTTGATATGTTTCATTCTATTTCCCTCCCAATGCAAAATTAATTTACACCATTATAACACATTTCCTGCTTTTTTTCAATAGTTTTTTCAGTAAAAGTGATTTTTGGTAATTTACGACAAATGTTAAATATAGCTTGACTGAAAAATCGTGGACTTGTACAAAAGGTGTTTATTGATCGAGTTCGATAAGAAGCTCGAAATTTTCGTCTATTTTTTGCTTCAGATTTTCGATTTCAAGGCATTTGCTGTTCATAAGCTCGTAATCGCTGTAAACTTCCGCTTTGCCTATTTCTTCAGTAAGGAAATCAATTTTTAACTGAAGCTCGTCTATTTCCTTTTCAAGACGGCGCATCTCGTTTTTCCTTGCTGCATCAGCGCTTCTCTGCTGTTTGCTGCGATAATTCTTTACTGATTTTTCTTTCGCTGCTTCTGCGTTTCGGGCAAATTTTTCAGCGTCGGCAATACGCTTTTGCTCGGCTTGTTCTTCACGGAGAACATCAAGATACTTCTCGAAGCCATAGTTGTGGAGACGGAATCCGCCGTTAGTAAGCTCAATAAGGCGGTCGGCTATTTTGCTGAGAAGATAACGGTCGTGCGATACGAAAATGATAGTTCCGGTATATTCTTCAAGAGCTTCTTCAATGGCTTCTTTTGACGATAGATCGAGGTGGTTCGTCGGTTCGTCAAGTATGAGAACGTTGCCGTGTTCCTGCATCATAATGGCGAAACATAGCTTTGCACGTTCGCCGCCGCTGATGACTCCAGTCTCTTTGAAAACGTTCTCTCCTACCAGTCTTACCTGAGCAAGAAGGCTTCGCACCTCAAGTTCGGACATAGACGGATAGCGGCTGTGAAGCTCTTCCATAACAGAAAGCTCACGGTTCAGATTCGTGCCCTCCTGTTCAAAGTAGGAGATTTTAATATTGCTGTTCCAGCGGACGATACCCTTATGCGGGAGCTGTTCCTGAATGATACGCAGAAGTGTGGATTTTCCGATTCCGTTATCGCCGATAATTCCAATTTTTTCGGCTCTGCGAACATCGAAGCTTATATCGTCTACAAGAGTTTTTCGGTTTGGACCTTCGCCGACGGAGATATCGGCATTTTTTACTTTCAGAATATCTATCGGCGGCTCAACGGCGTATGTAAACCTGATTTTTGCGGACTTAGTATCGTGCGTCGGTTTCTCGATGCGTTCCATTTTTTCAAGCTGTTTTCGGCGGCTCTGAGCCATTTTTGTGGTTGAGGCACGAACGAGATTTTTCGCCACATATTCCTCCATGTGAGCGATCTGCTTCTGCTGTATCTCATACTCTTTTTCACGGCGTGCGTCATTTTCCTCACGCTGACGGACGAAAGCTGAGTAATTGCCCTTATATCTGGTTAAAATACCTCTTTCTATTTCACATATTGATGTGCATAACCTGTCCAGAAAATAACGGTCGTGGGAAACTATGAGAACTGCTCCTTTGTAGGATCTGAGGTAATCCTCAAGCCACATAATGGTCTTGAAGTCGAGGTGGTTTGTCGGTTCGTCGAGGATAAGCAGATTCGGTTCTTCCAGAAGAAGCTTTGAGATGCAGAGACGTGTTTTCTCGCCACCGCTGAATCCTGATATATTGCGTAAAAGTTCTTCCTCCGAAAATCCCATTCCGTTAAGTATCATTCGTATCTTAACATCAACGTTGTAGCCGTCGTTAGCTTCGAGCCACGATGAGAGCTGCTGATATTCATCCGCTGAGGAGTTGTCGTCCATTCCGATTTCGACTTCGATCTCACGCAGGCGATCTATTGCTCTGTAAACCGCAGAAAATACGCTTCTCATCTCATCTATTACTGTACTTTCGGAGTTGAGTCCGCCCATCTGCTCAAGGTAGCCGATAGTCGTTTTTGAAGCGAGGGAGACAATGCCGTCTTTTTCAGTGAACCTGTCCGGCTCGACGCTTCCCGTCAGAATTTTCAGCAGAGTTGATTTTCCGCAGCCGTTGTTTCCGACAAGACCGATCTTGTCAGTTTCGTCAATGGTCAGCGATATATTGCGGAGAAGCTGGTTTCCGTTATAAAATTTATTTATATTGATAAGGCTTGCAAGCATAATGTTTCTTCCTTTATTAAATATTCATCATAATAATACCATAAAAAATAGTTTTAATCAAGCGCTTTTACTAAAGAAAATGAATCTGTAAAATGAAACAAAAAAGCACCGGAATTATTTTGAAAATCCGGTGATTCTGATAAATAT
>CAJKFZ010000048.1 GCA_905199285.1 uncultured Ruminococcus sp. | reverse complement strand
TTTCCTGTTTTTTTTCAAGTATATACAGATATAATTAAAAGAAAAAAATATATCTGAAACTATTGACATTCTCTGAAATTGATGATATAATAATAAAGCTGAATGATTCAGGCACAAATAATTACACTGGGGTGTCGCCAAGCGGTAAGGCAGCGGACTCTGACTCCGTTATTTCGAGGGTTCAAATCCTTCCACCCCAACCAAAGACCTTTGTAATCATACAAAGGTCTTTTTTGTAGTATATGTAAATGTACAAGTGTAGTACTAAAGGATGTTATGAATTTAAATGCGAGACTAATATTGAACGTTTTATAAAGCGAATATTTCTGAATAAATTTAATGGCTGCTGTACCGGCTTAAAACGACGGTGCAGCAGCCATTTTGCAATTTCTATATATTATCAGTCTTTTCATCTATAGGATTTACCAGAAAATCAAAGCTTCCCGGTTCTGCTTTAAGGCAGGTTTCCAGAATTTGTGCATATAATTTCAGTTTTCTATAAATACTTTGATTATCAGAGGGGAAGAATGATTGATTCAGAAGAAAAGTCAGCATTGCTACGATCATTTCGGCGCTTTCCTGCGGAGCTTCTGTATGTACCGAGCCATCCTGTACTCCCTCGATAAGTATTTGTTTCAGAATCGGAGAAACCGTATTGATCGCAGTTATCATCATCTTGCAGTGAAGAAGCATATCGTCCTGAACATGAAGCGACAGTATTACATTTTTTCTGTTGTCCTGAAATTCCTTGCAGACCATTGAACGGAACAGCAGTTTTAATTTTTCATATGTTGAACCGCATTTGTCTGTTGCGGAAAAAAATTCCTGTATTGCAGAAGAATAGCATCTTTCAATAACAGCGTCGATAATTTCGTCTTTGCTTTGAAAGTAGTAGTAAATGCTGCCCTTGCCGATACCGGCGTTTTTGGCGATCATGTCCACTGTTATATCACGGTTTGGCGCTTCCATTCGACACATAAGTTCCTCTGCTGAATTCAGAATGACATCTATCTTATTTTCGCTCATAGTATTTTCCTTCCGTTAATGTTTTGTACAAATATGTACTATTATAACATATTCGCTTATTATTTTCAAGACAATCTTATGAGAAAAAACAGTTGACCGGCGGTCGAAAAGGTGATATAATAAACGTAATCTAAATTCGACCGACGGTCGAATCGTGTAAAGGAGTGTATAATAATGCGAAAAATGTTATTGGGAGGAGCTATTTTTGCCGGAGGCGCAGCCGCAGCCTGTACCGCAGGAGCTTTAACGCTGTTTAATCGTGTGATCCCACGTCAGGACGCTTTAAGAGTCGATCTGAGTGAAATGGCGGATATGCAGAAATGGGAAGAGTATAAGAAATTCATTACCCCAAATCGTGAATGGCTTACCGCACAGGAGCTTGAGCATATCACCATTCTGTCGAACGATGGTCTGAGACTTCATGCCGATTATTTTCCGGCGGAAGAAAAAAGCGATAAGCTTGTGATCTGCAATCACGGCTATACCGGATGCGGAATAAAGGATTGTTCCTCCATAGCCGTATTTTTCCACAAACTTGGCTACGATTGTCTGCTTGTTGACCACAGAGCGCACGGGAAAAGCGAGGGCAGCTACATCGGATTCGGTATACTTGATCGTTACGACTGTCGCAGTTGGGTAGATTACATTGACGAACGCTTTGAAAAAAGCAAACAAATTGTGCTTTACGGTGTTTCAATGGGTGCAACGACAGTGCTTATGGCATCAGCTGTTTCAGGTTTATCCGATAGTGTAAAAGCAGTTGTTGCAGACTGCGCCTTTACCTCGCCTTACGACGTTTTTTCGCATATTCTGAAACGTGATTATCATTTGCCGGCATTTCCGGTTATGAACATTAACGATGCTCTCTGTCGCAAAAAGGCAGGCTATGGATTCCGTGATTACTCGACTCTGGACGCAGTCAAAAAGACCAGTCTGCCGATATTGTTTATCCACGGAACCGAGGATACTTTCGTTCCGACATGGATGAGCATAAAAAATTATGAACAGTGCCGTTCGGAAAAAGAACTTCTTCTCATACCGAATGCAGCTCATGCAGCATCGTACTATGAGGGCACTGAAACTTATGAAGCGGCAATAAAAAAGTTTACCAAAAAGTATGTCGACTGAGGGGTGATGTGAAATGAAAGAAATTAGTATTAACGGCGCAGTTATGAAGTGTTATCCGTTGTGTGCAGCACAGCGCCTTCACTATTATACTATACGATATTGTCCAACGCAGGTTCTTTGTATCGGCACGGGACTTTACGTTCAGCAGGAGGTTGATTTTTCGCTTCTGAAAAAAGCGATCTATCACGCTTATGAAATGTTTGATACAATGCGGCTGCGTTTTGTACAGGATGATGACGGAGCAGTTTATCAATATATAGCACCCTTTGAAGAACGTGAAATTCCGTTTGCAGACTTCTCCGGCTGGAATGAGGAAAAGGCTCATGACGAAATGCGCCGCTGGACGGCAGAACCGTTTGAACGATTTAATAAGCCGATGAATCAAGTAGTTATGATAAAGTTGCCAAATGGCTATAACGGCGTTTATCTTAAAGTTGATCATATGACAATGGATTCAAGCTCTATTATCGGATTTAACCGTGCTGTGCTTGAAACATATTGTTCAATGCGTTATGGAACTGAAATGCCAAAGCCAATGAAATCGTATATTGCACAGCTTGAAAAAGACCTTGCTTATGAAGCTGATTCTGCCGCAAGAAAGCGTGACGAAGAGTTCTGGATGCAGGAAATTGCAAAGGATGAACCGATGTACACAGACTTTGCCGGACAGGGACGGCTTCTCACACAAAGACGTGAAAATCAGAATCCGGAGCAGAGATGGGCAATGGTCATATCAAAAAGTCCGGAAGCTTCCATTTCGGTTTATTCACTTGAAAAAGAGGCTTCGATGCGTCTGATGAAGTTTTGCGAGCTGAATCATGTGCCTATGGCAAGCCTGCTTCTTATGGGACTGCGTACTGTTCTCTCCAAGTTCAACGACGACGAAAAGGACGTTTCCGTCAAAACCTGTATTGCAAGAAGGGGAACGCTTTCCGAAAAATATTCAGGCGGAACAAGAATCCATTTCTTCCCGCTTCGTACTATTATGGAACCCGATATGACCTTTTTAGACGGAGTGCGTATGATACAGGCGGAACAGAGCAGGATTTTCCGTCATGCAAACTATGATCCTATTGAGTTGACGATGAAACGTGGACAATACTGGAAAAATAAGCCGGGAACAAGCTACGAGAGTCTCAGCCTGACTTACCAGCCGCTTACGATGCATCAGAGTATACATGAAATGCCTGATATCCCTTACAAGAGCTATTGGTACACAAACGGAGTAGCAGGACAGCCGCTGTACCTTACTGTAATGCATCGTCCGGAGGATAACGGTCTGAACTTTAATTTTGAGTACAGAGTGGACGCTGTTACCGAACATGAAATGCAGTATTTTTACTATTATCTCTGCCGTGTTCTTTTCAGAGGAATTGAAGATGAAACAAGAACGATCAGCGATATACTGAAAATGATATAATGGAGGAAATGTTATGTTGGATAAAATGAAAGAGATCATCTGCAATTATGTAGAGACAGCTCCGGAGGAAATTACTGAAAATTCACGCCTCATTGAGGATATCGGACTGAATTCCTACGATTTTATGTGTATGCTTGGAGATCTTGAAACGGAATTCGGCGTTACTGTTGACGAAACCGAAGTTGTAAATCTCCGGACAGTAGGCGAGGCGATAGCTTACCTTGAAAAGCTTAAAGACTAATGGAGGCTATTATGGATAAATTTAGCATCAAGACGCTACAGGATCTGGTTTTGGCTTCAGCTGCGGAATACGGCGACAAAGTTTTTTTGAAGGAAAAGCATGGAAATGACGTATGTGAAAAATCGTTCCGCCGTTTTTGTGAGGATGTAAAGCGAATGGCGGTATTTGTCAGCTCCAAACGTTCTGAAGAGGGAACAGCGCTTCATGCCGCCGTTATCGGAGGGTCGAGCTATGCGTGGCTCGTAAGCTATTTTGGAACGGTCTGCGGCGGAAATGCGGCTGTTCCGCTTGACGCTCAGCTTGGCTGTGAGGACATCGCCGAACTTCTGAATCGTTCAGATTCAGAGATATTCTTTTATGACAGCCGATACGAAAAAATGATTCCGGAACTTCGCAGGATGTGTCCGGACGTTAACATTTACGTTTCATTTGGTGAAGATTTTCAGAATATCCTTGCTGAAAACGAACCGGAAGAGCTGCCGGAAGTCTCTCCGCAGACGCTTGCAGCGATATCCTATACTTCCGGAACTACAGGAAAAAGCAAGGGAGTTATGCTGCTTCACAGCAATCTTGTTGATAATACAATGTGTCAGGATAACGAAAGCACACCGGATGACGTTGTTCTTTCCGTACTTCCGATACATCATATTTACTGCTTTACCTGCGATATACTGTGTTCTCTGCGATACGGAAATGAACTTTGCCTCAATGATTCAATGCTGAGAATTCCCCAGAATCTTAAATTATTCCGTCCGACTATAATGCTGATAGTTCCGATGATAGCTGAAACTATGTATAAGCAGATCAAAGCGGCTTCGGCTGCAAAACCTGATGTTCCTATGGCGGCAATTGCAAATGCAGTGTTCGGCGGCAGACTGAAAACCATTTACAGCGGCGGAGCATATCTTCGTCCGGAGCTTCAGAAGGCGTATATTGACATGGGATTTCATATGGCTCAGGGCTACGGCATGACGGAGTGTTCGCCCAGAATCTCAACAGCGGACAAGTTTGATACTGAATGTGCGGGAGATGTCGGAATCATAGTAAACGGATGTCAGGTAAAAATAGAGGAAGGCGAGATCATGGTGAAAAGTCCTTCCGTAATGGCAGGATATTATAAGGACGAAGCTGCAACGGCAGAAACGCTTACCTCCGACGGATGGCTTCATACAGGTGATCTTGGCTACGTTGATGAAAAGAATCGCATTTTTATCACAGGCAGAAAGAAGAATCTTATAATTCTTTCAAACGGAGAAAACGTTTCGCCGGAAGAACTGGAAAATAAGTTTGCAGGTATAGACTTTATTTCAGAAATTCTGGTTTACAGTGAAGAAAACGTTATCTGTGCAGAGATATTCCCAGATCAGAATGTTTGCGCTGATTGGAGAAGTGAAGAGCTTGAATCGAAATTTCGTGAAATAGTAGACAGTATCAACAGAACGGTTACTTCGGCAAAGAATATCCGCCGTTTGCGTATAAGAGAGACTGAATTTGAAAAAACTACATCTAAGAAGATCAAGCGTAGTCAGTCTGAACATGGAAGAATATTAAAATAAAAGGAGAATATTATGACTTACGAAGAAATTTTTACAAAAACGAGAGAACTGATCTTTTCTCATAACACAGATGGTCTTGAGGGAAGAATAGCCGTTCAGATCAATATTGTCGGAGAGGGCGAGGGAGCATTCTACATCGCACTCAAGGACGGCATAGTTTCGGTTGAACCTTATGAGTATTACGACCGTGACTGTATATTTATCGTATCAGGAAAAAATTTTCTGAAGATATGTGAGGGAACTCTTAGTCCTGTAAAAGCGTTTACTATGGGAAAACTTAAAATCGAGGGCAGTATTGAAAAAGCTCTTGAATTTTCAAAGATAATTGATAATATCAAAAAACAGGCAGAATAAATTCAGAGTTTAACGTGCCATTCCTTAAAGTATTAAAAATGGAGCAGTATATTTGTACTGCTCTTATTTTTTTGTAAAATAACAAAAAAATTCAACCTTCCAGCGTTTTTTTCTTGCTATTTTGCATATAACATGATATAATAAGATAGAGTAAAAGACAGAATCTATAATAAAGTCAAAAGGCTATCAGAATATACAGAATATTTTTTAGGAGGATAACTATGGAGAACGAGGCTTATAAAATTGTGGACAGCGTTGAAAAGCTTGAGGAAGCTATCAGCCGTACCCGAAAGGCACAACAGCTCTTTTCATCCTATACGCAGGAGCAGGTGGACAAAATCTTTCTTGCCGCCGCATCTGCTGCAAATAAAGCAAGGATACCGCTTGCAAAGCTTGCCGTTGAAGAAACGGGAATGGGAGTTGTTGAGGATAAGGTTATCAAAAACAACTATGCGTCCGAGTACATTTATAACGCATACAAAAATACAAAAACCTGCGGAGTAATTGAAGAGGATAAGGCTTACGGAATCAAAAGAATCGCTGAACCTATCGGTGTTATAGCTGCTGTTATTCCGACTACGAATCCAACTTCAACGGCTATTTTCAAGTGCCTTATTGCACTCAAAACCAGAAACGCAATTATTATTTCTCCGCACCCAAGAGCAAAAAAGTCTACAATAGAAGCCGCAAGGATAGTTCTCGAAGCTGCTGTTGCCGCAGGAGCTCCCGAGGGCATTATTGACTGGATAGACGTTCCCTCTATTGAAATGACGAATATTGTCATGAAAGAGGCCGATATAATTCTTGCAACAGGCGGACCGGGAATGGTTAAAGCGGCTTATTCAAGCGGTAAGCCTGCGCTCGGCGTAGGAGCGGGAAATACTCCTGCAATTATTGATGACAGCGCTGATATCCTGCTTGCAGTAAGTTCGGTTATACATTCCAAAACTTTTGATAACGGCATGATCTGCGCTTCCGAGCAGTCTGTTATCGTATTGGAGAATATATACGATACCGTAAAAAGTGAATTTGCCGCAAGAGGATGCTATTTCCTTACGGAATCCGAAACCGAAAAGGTAAGAAAAACCATTATCATTAACGGTGCGCTGAATGCGAAGATAGTGGGACAGCCTGCCGCTAAGATAGCTGCGCTTGCCGGAGTGGAAGTTCCTGCTGGTACGAAAATTCTTATCGGAGAAGTTGAAAGCGTTGAACTCAGCGAGGAGTTTGCTCATGAAAAGCTTTCGCCTGTTCTTGCCATGTATAAGGCGAAAGACTTTGACGACGCTCTTGATAAGGCTGAAAGACTTGTTGCCGACGGAGGTTACGGTCATACTTCCTCGGTTTATTTGAATGAAGTTACGGAAACAGAAAAAATCGAAAAGTTCAGTCATCGTATGAAAACCTGCCGTATTCTTGTTAATACGCCTTCTTCCCACGGAGGTATCGGCGATCTTTATAACTTTAAACTTGCTCCGTCACTCACACTCGGCTGTGGCTCATGGGGAGGAAATTCCGTAAGTGAGAATGTAGGAGTAATGCATCTTATCAATATAAAAACGGTTGCAGAAAGAAGGGAAAATATGCTGTGGTTCCGTGCGCCCGAAAAAATCTATATCAAGAAAGGCTGTCTGCCGGCTGCTCTTGACGAGCTGAAAACAGTGATGGGTAAAAAGAGAGCATTTATCGTAACGGATACGTTTCTCTATCAGAACGGCTATACAAAGGCTATTACCAATAAGCTGGACGAAATGGGAATTGAGCATATGACATTCTTTAACGTTGCTCCTGACCCAACTCTTGCCTCTGCAAAAGAGGGAGCGGCAATTATGACATCGTTCCAGCCGGATACGATAATTGCTCTTGGCGGAGGTTCGGCAATGGACGCCGCTAAGATAATGTGGGTTCTGTATGAACATCCCGAGGCTGATTTTATGGATATGGCAATGCGCTTTATCGACATCAGAAAGAGAGTTTACACATTCCCAAAAATGGGAGAAAAGGCTTATTTTGTTGCAATTCCGACATCTGCCGGAACAGGTTCGGAGGTAACTCCGTTTGCGGTTATCACGGACGAACAAAGCGGTGTGAAATATCCTCTTGCCGATTACGAGCTGCTTCCGGACATGGCAGTTATCGACACTGATTTTCATATGTCTGCTCCAAAGGGACTCACGGCAGCGTCTGGTATCGACGCTGTTACCCATGCTCTTGAAGCCTACGCTTCGATGCTTGCAACGGATTATACGGACGGTCTTGCGAAGCAGGCATTACAGACTATATTCAAGTATCTGCCGAGAGCATACGAAAACGGTCAGACCGATATTGAGGCTCGTGAGAAGATGGCTAATGCCGCAACGATGGCAGGCATGGCTTTTGCCAACGCATTTCTCGGAGTATGTCACTCTATGGCTCATAAACTTGGTGCGTTCCACCATCTGCCGCACGGCGTTGCAAACGCTCTTATGATAGAGGAAGTTCTGCGTTTCAATGCGTCTGAAGCTCCGGCAAAAATGGGAACATTCTCGCAGTATGATCATCCGCATACTCTTGCCCGTTATGCCGAAATCGCTGATTGTCTTGGAATAAGCGGAAATACGAACGAAGAAAAGCTTGAGGGACTTATAAATGCCGTCAACGATCTTAAAGCAAAAGTAGGAATCAAGGCGACAATACAGGATTACGGCATCGACGAAAATGTATTCCTTGAAAAGCTTGACGAAATGACCGAACAGGCTTTTGACGACCAGTGTACAGGAGCTAACCCGAGATATCCGCTTATGAGCGAAATAAAGCAGATGTATCTTAACGCATACTATGGCAAGCATTTTGTTGAAGCAGATATGCCTGAAAAGTTTATTGCAGATAACGAAAAAGCATAAAAGAGTAAAGGAGGAACGATAGTATGAAACTTGACAGAGTAATTGCAGTAAGAAACAATAAAACTATTTACCGTGACGATAATACCTGCATTAAGGTTTTCAATAATGATTATTCAAAGGCAGACGTGCTGAACGAAGCTCTTAATCAGTCCCGTGTTGAAGAAACAGGACTTAATATTCCTAAAATTCTTGAAGTAACTATGACCGAAGGAAAATGGGCGATCGTTTCAGAGTTTATAGAAGGCAAAACACTTGCTCAGCTTATGGAAGAAAACCCTGACAAGAAGCGTTCATATATTGAAATGCTGGTTGATATTCAGCTGGAAATACAGTCTAAAAGCTGTCCTCTTCTGAACAAGCTCAAGGACAAGATGAACCGCAAAATAAGCTCCTGCGAGCTTGATGCAACGACAAGATATGATCTGCATACACGTCTTGACAGTATGCCTAAGCACAATAAGGTGTGTCACGGTGATCTTAATCCGTCAAATATTATTATCACAGAAGACGGAACGCCGTATATTATAGACTGGGCTCATGTAACTCAGGGAAATGCCTCGGCTGATGCGGCAAGAACTTATCTGCTATTCTGGCTTAGCGGAGATATTGACGGAGCTCATAAATATCTCGATATTTTCTGCGAAAAGAGCAACACTGCAAAACAGTATGTTCAGAAGTGGATGCCGATAGTAGCGGCTTCACAGTCTGTAAAGGGCAACGAAAAGGAACGGGAATTTCTGCTTTCTTGGGTAGACGTTGTCGATTATGATTAATAGCTCTGCTACTGCGGATTTTTAAAATAAAATCCGCAGTCATCTACATATAATGACAGATTATTTAAGGAGGAATTTACAAATGAAAGTAACAATATGTATCGGCAGTTCATGCCATATCAAAGGCTCACGCAGCGTAGTTGAACAGCTTCAGTATCTTATTTCCGAGAACGATCTTGGGGACAAGGTCGAACTGGGAGGAACATTCTGCATGGGAAACTGTCAGAAGGGCGTATGCGTTAATGTTGACGATGAATTTTTCTCTGTAACTCCCGATACGGTAAAAGAGTTTTTTGAGAATAATATTAAGGCGAGACTATAAAGAGAGGAGAATGTCTTAGCTATGTCAAATTGGCTTACATTAAAAAAATCCAACTGTAAAAACTGTTATAAATGCATTCGTCACTGTCCTGTAAAGGCAATACGTTTTTCAGGAAATCAGGCGCATATTATAGGCAACGAATGTATCCTATGCGGTCAGTGTTTTGTTGTCTGTCCGCAGAATGCTAAGGAAATAGCTGACGGAATTGAAAAATGCAAGGTTCTTCTGCAAGGAGAAAATCCTGTTGTTGTCAGTCTTGCACCGTCGTTTATTGCGAATTATGACGGCGTTGGAATCAACATTATGCGTGAATCTCTTCAGAAGCTTGGATTCTACGATGTTGAAGAAACCGCAGTCGGCGCAACTATCGTAAAAAATGAATATGAACGCATTCTTCGGGAAGAGGAAAGAAATATCCTTATTTCATCCTGCTGCCATTCGCTGAATCTTCTTATTCAGAAATATTTCCCGGCGGAGCTTAAATATCTTGCCGACGTTGTATCGCCAATGCAGGCGCATTGCATGGACATCAAGAAGAGAATCCCGAATGCTAAAACAGTATTTATCGGTCCATGCGTTGCCAAAAAGGACGAGGCTGAATATTACGAGGGAATAGTTGACGCCGTTCTTACTTTCGAGGAGCTCACAGGCTGGCTTAAAAGCGAGAAGATCGAGCTTAAACAGGAAGTTGACAGCCAGAAAAACAGTCTTGCACGTTTCTTCCCGACAACAGGCGGCATCTTGAAAACCATGGAGCAGAACATCAACGGATATACATATATAGCTATCGACGGTGTTGAAAACTGTATGGCAGCTTTGCGTGATATTGAAAGCGGAAATATTAATAAGTGCTTTATTGAAATGTCAGTATGTTCAGGAAGCTGTATTGGCGGTCCTGTTATGGAAAAATACCATCGTTCTCCGGTAAAGGATTATGCCTCGGTGGCAAATTATGCCGGAATTGAAAATTTCGATGTTATCCAGCCGGAAATTGATGAAATGCACAAAAGTTTCACATATATTGAGCATCGGCTTGCAGTTCCGTCGGATATGGAAATAGATAACGTTCTTCGCAAAATGGGTAAGACCAAGCCGTCTGATCATCTGAATTGCGGCTCATGCGGTTATAATACCTGCCGTGAAAAGGCAATCGCTATTTGTCAGGGCAAGGCGGAGTATTCTATGTGTCTGCCGTTCCTGAAAGACAGAGCGGAGAGCTTTTCCGATACTATCGTAAAGAATACGCCGAACGGTCTTATCGTTCTTAACGAGGAGCTTGAGGTTCAGCAGATAAACGATGCTGCAAGAGCGATTATGAATATACGCAGCGCATCGGATATTTTAGGAGATCAGGTCATCCGCATTCTTGATCCTACAGCTTTCATAAATGTTCTCGCAAAAGGGGAGAAAGTCCGCAATCAGCGTACATATCTTGCCGAGTATAACCGCTATGTGGAGCAGACTATCGTTCACGAAAAGGATTCTCACCTGCTTATAGGAATCATGCGTGACGTTACTGATGAAGAAGAAGCCAGAGAAAGAAAGGAAAGCATCAGCCGTCAGACTGCTGAAGTTGCTGATAAGGTCGTTGAAAAGCAGATGCGTATCGTTCAGGAAATAGCGTCACTGCTTGGTGAAACTGCCGCTGAGACCAAGATTGCGCTTTCCAAGTTAAAGGAGTCGATATCGGATGAATAATCTTTGTGCAGATATCGGTTATAAAAGTATTTTTCATTACGGCGAGGAGCTTTGCGGCGATCATGTTGATATTGTTGAAGAAAACGAAAATTCAACCGTTATCGTTCTTGCCGACGGATTAGGAAGCGGGGTTAAGGCGAGTATTCTTTCAACTCTTACATCGAAAATAATTTCGACCATGATGGCGGCCGGACTTTCCATAGAAGAATGCGTAAGCACTATTGCGGCAACGCTTCCGGTTTGTTCCGTAAGAGGAGTAGCTTACTCTACCTTTACTATAATCCATATTAAAGATAATGAAACAGCCGATATAATCCAGTATGATAATCCTCATGTAATTCTTATCCGCAATAACGAGAATTACGATTATCCGAAAATGGAAATGAATATTGACGGAAAACGTATTTATAAATCAACGATAAAGCTTTGCGAAAACGATATTTTTATCGCCATGAGCGACGGCTGTCCCCATGCCGGAATCGGAACGGCATATAATTTCGGATGGAAGCGTGAAGAGATAATTGAATTTATGGAAGCGCTTTCAAACTGCGGATATACAGCTAAAACGCTTTCAACTATTCTTATTGACGAATGCAACAAACTTTACGGAAACGAGCCGGGTGACGACGCTACGGCGTGCATTATAAAGATACGCAGAAGAGAACCTATGAATCTTCTTTTCGGACCTCCGTCTAACAGAAGCGACTGCGACAGAATGATGTCACTTTTCTTTTCAAAAGAGGGAAAGCATATTATATGCGGTGGAACAACTTCTTCAATTGCCGCAAAATATCTTCGCAAACCGCTTCGTCCGAGCCTTAATTTTGAACGTTCTGATATTCCTCCGACTGCCGAACTTGAGGGTGTTGACCTTGTTACAGAAGGAGTTATCACAGTAAATAAAGTACTTGAATATGCCAAGGATTATCTTGATAAAAATGAATGTTATGAACAGTGGAGTTTTAAACGTGACGGAGCTGCGCTTATATGCCGACTGCTTTTTGAGGAAGCTACCGATATAAACTTCTATGTTGGAAGAGCGATCAATCCGGCGCATCAGAATCCCGATCTGCCTATAAATTTCAGCATCAAGATGAATCTTGTGGAAGAGCTTTCCGCCTGTCTTAAAAAAATGGGCAAGCGTATTAAAGTAAGCTATTTTTAGGAGGTAGGCAGATGAGAAAATTTGATACAAAAATACAGCACTTGAAATATAAAGTGCTGCGTGAAGTGGCAAGGCAGGCTTGGAATGATACCTTGCTTGAAAACGTTATGGATATTCCAAAAATGATAGTTCCCGGCAAAGTCCCAACTATGCGCTGCTGTGTTTATAAAGAACGTGCGATTCTTGCCGAGCGTGTAAAAATGGCAATGGGCGGCGACAAAGAAAATACGAATATTATCGAGGTCATTGATATTGCCTGCGACGAATGTCCGGCTGCGGGATATGACGTAACTGATTCCTGCCGTGGATGCCTTGCGCACCGCTGCGAGGATGTCTGCAAAAGGGGAGCGATCTCGTTCGACCACAATCATGTGGCGCACATTGATAAATCCAAGTGCGTTGAATGCGGACAGTGCGCAAAGGTGTGTCCGTATTCAGCGATTATAAACCGCAAGCGTCCGTGTCAGGTAGCCTGCAAAGTCAAGGCGATCAAGATAAACGATGAAAACGCCGCTTCAATTGACAATGATAAATGTACAAACTGCGGAGCTTGTGTTTACCAGTGTCCGTTTGGAGCTATTACCGATAAATCATATATCCTCAACGTTATAGATCTGATAAAGAAAAACGAAGAAGGAAAAAAATATAAGATATATGCTATTGTAGCGCCGTCAATTTCGAGTCAGTTTACTTACGCAAAGCTTGGACAGGTTATATCCGGACTGAAAAAACTGGGATTCCATACGGTCGTAGAAGCTGCTCTCGGAGCAGATATGGTTGCAATGGAAGAATCAAAAGAGCTTGCCGAAAAAGGATTTCTTACAAGTTCCTGCTGTCCGGCATTTGTCAAGTACATAAAATCTGCATTTCCGGATATGCTGCAATATGTTTCTCATAATCTTTCGCCGATGGCGACCATTGCAAAATACATCAAAGAAACGACTGAAAACGCCAAAACAGTTTTTATCGGTCCATGTACCGCAAAGAAAGCCGAGGCACAGCTTGATACCGTAAAACCATATATAGACGCTGTACTCACTTTTGAAGAGCTACAGGCGCTTTTTGACAGCCGTGATATTGATATAACATCGCTTCCGGAGGATGTTCTTGATAATGCATCGTATTACGGAAGAATTTTCGCACGTTCTGGTGGACTTTCAGACGCTGCCGCTCAGGGACTTAAAGAGCAGAATATCGACTTTGAACTGAAAGCAGTTCCGTGTAACGGTATAGAGGAATGCCGTACTGCTTTAATGAAAAAGAGCAAAAATGTGTTGGATGGCAATTTCATTGAGGGAATGGCTTGTGTTGGAGGCTGTATAGGCGGAGCAGGTTGTCTTACTCACGGAATGAAGGATAAGGCAGAGGTAGACAAATACGGTAAAGAAGCCTTTGAGAAAACCATTGCCGACGCCGTTTCTGTCCTGAAGTGATCAATTTTGAATAATGGCATGACGGCTATAGTTGCTTTTATTGATTTAAGGATGACACTTTCTTCATTGATCCTTTGTTAAAGATGTATTTGACCTATGGAATTTACTCTAATAATAAAAAATACTCCTTTATGGAGTATTTTTTATTATTAATAGCGGGTTTCCAAAGGGTGGATTCACCCTTTGGCAGAGGGTTTAAGGGAGACAGCGT
>CAJKFZ010000047.1 GCA_905199285.1 uncultured Ruminococcus sp. | reverse complement strand
TGAGGAAACAGCAATCTGTTAAACGGTTGCTGTTTTCTGCATACTTGACAAATTAGAAATAAAATAGTATAATATAATCAAAATGGGTTAGTAGCAGCTAACTATATAAGGAGGAAATAAGGTGAGTATAAAGGAAGAAATGCGATTTAAGATTCTGATGTGTTTTCTGCAATTTTCAGAGGAAAATCGAAAAATAACCAAAATGGCACAGTCTTTAGGAATGGAAAAGTACGAAATGAGTCGTCAGGTCGCACTGTTGGCTAAAGAGGAGTTGATTGACAGAAGCGATGTACGAAACCCTATGCTAACTCCGAAAGGCAGATTGCTTGCGGAAAAGTATGCAAACCGCATGAAACTGGCACAGAATCATCTGACATTTGAGGGCGTTGCAAAAGAGGAGATAATGAAAGATGCATTAATGCTTACTTTGTATTGCAGTGACAGTTTTTTTGAAACGCTTCAGCTGTTGGAAGAAACCATGCGTATGAAACAGTTTTTTGCAGAACGCAAAACATTTTCAGGCAGTGAGTTCTGCGAACAGATCAAGGACGGAAACTATACTTTTCCGTTTATTATTTATCGTGAAAAGGTGAAAGGGCATAATAATATTTCCATGGCGAATGATGGATTTGTGCATCCCTGCGAGGTTATTATCAGAGAAAACGGCGGTGTCATTTTGCTGAAAGCCATTGAAATGAATGAAAATTCAAAGTTCAATGGTGTAAAAATGAGAGGAATGGTGCAGCACCTAAAATATTATGACGGCAAAGAATTTGTTGAAGCTGTGGTCAGCGGAGGTTTTATTCAGATCCCGTTGAATTGTTTCCATTTCGTCAATATCGGCAGTGATACTATGACCAGAGTTCTGCACGGAAGTATTTGTCTGAAGATGCGATGTTCTGTTGGAGAAATACATATGCCGGAAAGCACTGCAATTTTTACGGTTCTTATCCATTGATTTTGCTGTGATATTGCACAATACAGTGTTGTATTTCAACAAAACTAATTATGTAAAAAGCAGAAAGAATTATTTTTGTTGCGTTCTTTGCAACTGCCGAAATTTCGGTCTGATTTTAGGATAAAGTATATGAAAAGGCTCTTAAATAGGACTGTTGTAGCATTTTGTGCAACAAAAATCCTGTTGACAAACAAAGATTTCCATGTTAAAATAATATCAGGTTAGAGAATGCTAACCCAAAAGAGGAGTTTGTAATATGCATGGATTCAAAATCCTGTGTAAGTGCAGACAGAATAAAATCATATTTGTCAATAGTTAGTATGTGCTAACTTTAAAGGAGGAATTATCATGACAATGATGAAGAAAATTTCGGCAATGGCAATGGCGACAGCTATGGCTGCAACTATGGCAGTAGGTACTGCAATAAGTGCTTCGGCTGCTGAGGTAACAAACGCAAATGTTTACTCTGCTGAGAGTGTTGTAGCAAGCACAGTTACTACGACAGGCAAAACAATTGCTTGGAGTTATGGAGATGTTACAAAGAATCTTGAGATGTGCGTGATGAAAACTGATTTATCTGAGGTTTCTATGGCGGATACAGGTATTGTTAAGGACAGCGTTACATTGAAGAAAACAGGAAGTACTTTTGTTATGACAATTCCCGTTACTTCTATAAAACGTTCCTTTTTGGGAAAAGAATATACTGCTGATATAACCAAGATTACTGCCTATGCTGAGGGTGGAACTGTGCTGTGTACAGCAGATGTAATCAATGGAGTGGCAACGTTGACTTTTCCTACATCATCTAAATTGCCATTTGTTGGAGATACTACTGTAGATGGTGTGAAGTACACAAACTCCATTAAGCTTAAGTTTAATACAACAATGGAGGACAGTGCAATAGCGGGAATTTTACCGTCTGCTATGAAGACGCCAGAAGCGTATGCTTTGTTCAATGTTGTAAAATGATTGTCTGAATATACTTAATCGGAGAAATAGAATTAAAACAAGGGATGATTTAAAAATATTCAGCTAACAGAAAAAAAATTATCTCTTGTTTCATTCTGATTCAATATTATAAAATTTTGAAAGTAGGTATATACTTAATGCGATTAAATATCAGTACCAAAAAGGTTGTTTCTTTGGCAGTTACAGCAGCGATGCTGATGAGTTTTAATGTTTTGAATATTGCTTCTGTTTATGCAGCAGAGGCAGAAACATCAACAAGTACTGGTGTTCTTGAAACCAGTACATATGATTTTCCTGAAACCCTGCCGACTGCAAATATGCCTGAAAATTTATCAGACGGTGTATACAACGTACCGGTTTATATGTATACACGTTATACAGATGAGGCTTCTATGGGCAACGGCGCTATTAACCATGAAGCAAAAGTCGAAATTAAGAATAGTACTGCAACTGTACATCTTGGTTTTCATGATATGCCCTTTCTTGATTTATATGGACACTTGGAAAATCTCTGGTATTATGATGAAGACGGCGAAAAATATGAAGTGACTGTAGATGAAAGCGAATGGCTTGTGAATGAGGATACGTTGGATCGTGTTAAAACAATTCGTTTGTGTTCGTTTGTTCTTCCTGCAACCGGAGCAGAGACTGTATGTAGAGTTAAGGTTGATGCTATGGGGGATTCAGAGCAGGATGCAAGGCTCGTTTTTGATTGGAATAATATTCAGATAGTAAAATCAGGAATTGATACATCTGCATTAGAAGCTAAAATTGCTGAAGCAGAGGCTATAGGCAATGATGAGAATAAGTATACTGCTGAAAGTTACAATGAATTGCAGGAAATGATCGACACTGCTAAAAGCGCTCTTACGGCAGAAGATCTGACGCAGGAATATGCAGATCAGTTCGTAGAACTGCTCCAGAATGCGATTGACAGTCTTGAAGAGAATAAAAATACTTCTGAAATTGATATTACAAGTTTGAAAAATCTTATTTCATATGCCAATACCCTTATCCAGGATGATGAAAGTTATTCACAGGAGGGTATTGAAATATTAAAGAGCGAGATTTCTTCAACGGAAAAACTTTGTGAATCTATAACAACGCAGGATGAACTGTCACAAGCCGAATGGGAGTTAGTAAAAGCGATTGGAAAGCTTCAATCCACTGCAATTGCAAATATTGATTTAGAAGATGGCTATTATGAAACAAGTGTATCCTACTATTGCGCATATTACAACCATGAGTTACAGATGTATACTTTAAAGGATGGAACTTCTGAATATGAACTGATGAAAAATATTCTTGGTTCAACAATTCGTTTCAAGGTTGAAGACGGCGTTTACACAATTATGTTTGAACCGCAGATTTGTGAAGATGGTGATTGGTATTATAATTCTTTCTCTTCAAATTTGGGACCTTGTAAAGACTCTGAATTCAATATGACTACACAAACTATTGAGTATTATGACAGAGAAATCAATATCATTAATCCAGAAGATTATGTTATGTGCCGTACTATGGATCAGCCATATACATACAAGTCCGGCAAATATATTGAGATGAACGGATATTGTAAATCAGAAGAAACAGAATACGCTAAAAATATCACACAGATCGACTTTGACGATGATACGCTTCCTTACTGGGAATCTGCATTCATTGATATCGACTGGGAAAACGCAGTAAAAACAGCAGATCTAGTGGTGGATAAGTCAGAATTGGCTAAGGAACTGGAATTTGCAGAATATATGTTTACAACTGATTTAAGCATGTATACAGATGCTTCTGTTGAGGATTATAAGGAAGCCTATGATGCTGCAAAAGCAGTATATGATAATGAATCAGTGAAACAGAGCGAGGTTAAGGCTGCAGTTCAGTCTCTCAGTGATGCTTCTTATAATCTTGTAAAAAATGATGCTTATTTGACAGCCAAGATCCTTGAAGCATCTGCTATTGAAAAAGATAATATCTCTGATGAAAAATGGACAGTGTTGCAAACAGCTATCGCAGAAGCAAATAGCGTGTTAGAGAATGAAAATTCTACACAAGCTGAACTGAAAGCACAAATTGAGAATCTTTCAGAAGCAGTTGCAGCAGTTTTGTCACCGAACGTTGATGTCGCAGCTCTTGAAGCAAAATTATCTGAGGCAAAGGCAATCAGCAATGATGATGGTAAATATACAGCAGACAGTTTTGCGGTTCTTGAACAGTATATAGCAATTGCTGAGCCTGCTGTTACTGCTGATGATTTAACACAGGAAACAGCAGATCAGCTTGTGATTCTTCTTCAAAGTGCTATTGACGGACTTATTGAAACCACCGTTTCAGTTGATACATCTGCATTAGAAGCGAAAATTGCTGAAGCAGAGGCTATAAGCAATGATGAGAATAAGTATACTGCTGAAAGTTATAAAGCATTGCAGGAAATAATTGACACTGCTAAAAGTGCTCTTACAGCAGAAGATCTGACACAGGAATATGCAGACGCATTTGTTGGTCTTATTCAGAATTCAATTGACGGACTTGAAGAAAATCTTCCTCAAACAGGCAACAATTCATTGTTTAATCTCTCGGTCATTCTTATTGCATTTGCTTTGATTGGAGCAGGTTTTATAACAATGTTCAAGTCAGGCATAGTAAGAAGAAAAAAGAATTGCTGATATGAAACTTCAAAAAAAGCAGATGCTGATGTTTATTTCGGGGCTGATTGCAATCGTTATCGGACTAAGCATTCTTTCAGTATTTGCATACAGAAAAATCAGCCGTGAATTGAAGCTGCAAAGGCTGATGAAAGAGAATATTGTAATTGAAATTGCCGACCTTGATTTGAAAGCACCTGTACTGGAAGGTACAAGTCAGGAAATCTTATCCCAATCTGCCGGACACTTTACGGATACCGGCAGTGTGGGCTCTGGAAACTTTTGTGTTGCAGGGCACAGCAGCGTGATCTATAAAGAGTTTTTTAATCATTTGAAAAATGCTGAACTCGGCATGGAAATCAACTTATATGACAAAAGTAAGAAATGCTATACCTATTATGTCACAGATTGTTTTATCGTTGATCCTGATGAGACATGGATTTTGGAGGATTTTGGAGACGATCGTGTGACAATTGTGACTTGCACAGATGACGGTACGCAAAGGCAGATCGTTGTTGGGAAAATGGTTGTAGCATAACGATGAAAAGCAAGGCATTGAGTTCATTTGATGCTTTGCTTTTAGAACCCGTGTTCATAGAATAAGCTTCACGCCTTTTTGGCAAATTTTGCTGATGACTGCATTGAAAAAGTTCACCATACGACAGTATGCTTTCACTTTTTCGCCTTGTCATCAGCAAAATTATGCTCAAAAAACGTACATCTTCTCTATGAACATGGGTTCTTACTTTTCAGAAAGAAAGGAAATCTATCATGAAAAGGAAAATGACAAGAAAATCCGCAGCCGTAATGGTATCTGCATTGTTGATTACTGCTGCAGCCAGCGGAATTTTAACAAATACTTTACAAGTAAAAAATACAACGATTAGTGTTTCCGCAGCAGAATTAAAAGCCGGAAGATACACCGTGAACATTCAGTTGCTGCAGTTTCATAGTGATGAGCTTTCTATGGGTAATGAATCTATGATCCCGCAAGCATCAATCGTGGTAAATGCTGACGGTACCGCAGCCATTGAAATTGATATGAAGTCTTTGACTTACCTTAATCGTGACGGTTATCTCGGGTGGCTGAAACGAGTGACAAATATTATTTCAGAAAACAGATTTCATTATCCTATTGAATTTGAAACAGAGGATGCTGCCGTTTTGGAAGAATACACAGATGTGTACGATGATTTCAATACACCGGACAGTGAATATGCTGATGCTCAGGTAACAGGAAAATGGTATCCAAAGAAACTGTCCATTCCGCTTGATTTCAACAACCATGAAGACGATATCCTTGTGCAGGTCTATGTTCCAGTCATGGAATCCATTATGGAGGGCGGCGGAACAAAGTTTGCCGTGCTGGATATTGATTGGGCTTCTCTTGTGAAAACAGAGGATTTTACACAGCCTGATACAACGGAATCTACTACAGAAACAACTACACAAGTAACCACAGAAACTACCACTGAAACAACAACGGAAGCACCCATTGAGCCAACAGAGCCGCCGACTACCGATCCAAATGAATCATCTGAATATGACAAAGATAATCTTGCAGACGGCAAATACGAACTGTATGCAGAGATGATAAAAACTGATCGTGCAAGTTATTCCATGTCTAACAATGGAATCAATCATACGGTGCAGCTTGAGGTGATTAACGGAGAATATTATCTGACTGTTCAGTTTAAAGGACTGGCAATTTATAATCAGTTCGGCTACCTCATGAATCTCTATTATTATGACAAGGGATATACATACAACGAGTATGGCGCACCGCAGGGAACTATTACACCGGCAGAGGTTCTGTCGTCTTATGATGTAGTAGATCAGTATAATGATGCAGAGCATTTGTATCCGCAGCTTCTGAAATTTCCATTAGTCGATAGGGCAAGCGGTGAATATGTTCAGCTGCAAGTATTTGTTCCCATTATGGAAGCGATTGCTGATAATACAGGAACACAAAGCGTTTTGATGCAGCTTGACTGGCCAACGCTTAAAAAGGTCGATGACGGAAATGACTTTGCTTTGGAAGAACCGGATGAGCAGTCACCTGAATTTGATTTTACAGACGCTTTAACAGGTGTGAAAATCCATGCAGATAAGGGTGTATTTGCAGAAAATACAACTGCAAAGGTGACGCTGATCACAAACGGCGAAGCGTATACTACAGCACAAAATTTGATCTCTGATGTTTCATCAAAATTCAATCTTTATGATATTGTATTTTCTGGTGAGGACGGCACAGAAGCCAAGCCAAATGGTAGAATTCAAATCGTAATTCCTGTACCGTCAGGTTATGCAAATCCTGTTGTGTACAGAATTTCTGACGGCAGGAAAACGCTGATAAACGGTACAGTTTCCGATGATATGTTTATATTTGCTGCCAAAGAGGCAGGAACTTATCTGATTGCAGACAAATCTGCTGCCGGCAATAAAATCAATCCGACAAACAGCCGAAATTCCAGTACAACTACAAGTCCCAAAACAGGTGACAGCGGAATCGAAGCATCCTTGTCAGCTCTTGCTGTATCAGTCGGAGCTGTGATTCTTTCAAAAAAAAGAAGGGAGAATTAAGATGAACAAAATAGCAAAACGATTATGCGGATTTGCATGCAGTGCCGGATTACTCATAACATCTGTAATGGGAAGTACATCAGCGTCAGCATTGGAGAACGGAATATATCTTGCTGATGCAACGCCCTATTATTCACATCCATATACAGGAGTGATCGAAGATAGTGGAGGGGAGAGTTCATCGGTACTGGGGCAATCCATGACGGAAAGCGCTCTTTGTCCGCAGGCTCTGATCGAGGTCGATTCAAGCGGAAATATGTATGCGACCATTCGTCTTAGTTTGATGGATAATATTGAAAATCCGCAGTTTATGGTACAGGAGGACGGCTATAGTTCGTTTTATGATGTATCTGCGGATTGTATGCAGGAGAATCTGGATAATAACACAAGTGATTTCCGTATTTCTATCCCGAACGTAAACAGTATTGTCAGAAGTACATTTTACGTAGTGCCAATGGGACGTGATGTTATTTTTTATATCGGATTTTCCAACCTGACAGAGGGAAGTGGTGACTTTGTAACAAGTGTGGAGATACTGCCTCCTGCGGAAGAAGAATCGACAGAAGAACAGTCTGCCGAAACAACAGAGGCGCCTGTAACAACAATCACTGCTGCTGCAACAGCTCAGACAACGACTACAATAACTACAACGGCAACAGCAGTTGTAACTACAGTTCAGACTACCAGGGCAACGGAAACAATCACAGAAAATTCAGATGTAAAAGGTATCATAATGTTTGATGAGAATGGTAATGAAATCAAGGAACTATCCAATCATTATGTTTCAGAAAATACGGAAGAAGATAAAAGTAATATCGGAATTGCTGTTGGAATTACAGCAGGTGTGGTAGTGCTTATCGGTGCAGGTTCTGTTATTCTATACAAGAGAAAGAGAGGCGGAAAATGAAATTCAAAGCATTGGCAGTAAGTGCTGCCGTATTGTTTACTGTTTCTTTTTGCGGATGTGTAGATCAGCATCCGGAGAAAACTGCGGATTCTCAGGAGTTGCGGCTGATTGCCACATCTCCTGCCGTAGCAGATATTACGGATAAGTTGGAGCTTGATTTAGTTGGCGTTTGCTCTTCATCTATCAGCACAATTTCAGAACGATATGACGATGCAGAGAAAATCGGTACGGCAATGTCCCCTGATACGGAAATTGTGAAATCGCTTGATGCGGACTGGATTCTGAGTCCGTCCAGTTTGCAGGGAGATTTGCAGCCAAAGTATGCAGCGATCGGAACAAAATCTATTTTCCTGAATCTTAAAAGTGTGGAGGGAATGTACCGGTCAATCGATGAATTGGGAGAGTTATTTGAACGTGAGGAACAGGCACAGGCATTGATATACGAGTATGAAGCATTCATGAATGAATACAAGGAAAAGAATGCTGACAAGGAAAAACCAACAGTTCTTGTGCTTATGGGACTTCCCGGCTCGTATATTGTGGCGACTGAAAATAGTTATGTGGGAAGTCTTGTTAAGCTTGCGGGAGGAATCAATGTGTATCAGGGCGAAACAGATGAATTTCTCAATGCAAACACAGAGGATATGCAGAAGCATGATCCTGATATTATCGTCAGATGTGCTCATGCACTGCCTGATGACGTGATAGAGATGTTCAAGGAAGAATTTGAAACAAATGATATCTGGAAACATTTCCGTGCAGTGGAGGAGGGCAAGGTATATGACTTGTCCTACGAATATTTCGGTATGAGTGCAGGATTTGATTATCCACAAGCACTGGAAGAATTACAGCCGATTCTGTATGGTGAGGAGTGAACTGCTTGATATCAAAACGAAAAATAATCATTTCTTATATAACAACAGCAGTTTTATTGCTTGGATTATTTCTGATTGCCGTAAACACAGGCAGTCTGAAAGTTACTCCGGTACAACTTTTTCAGGGATTGTTTATTGAATATGATAAAACAGTAGCAATCATTTACGATTTGCGTTTCCCAAGAATTTTCATTGCCATGCTGGGAGGTGCGGCAATGGCTGTTTCAGGCGTGCTTTTGCAGGCAGTTATGAAAAATCCTCTTGCCGATCCGGGCATTATCGGTATCAGTTCGGGGGCAAGTTTTGCTGCTGTTCTGATTACAGCATTTTTTCCGTCGCTGTTCTTTTTTACACCGCTTTTTGCCTTTTTAGGCGGCATTATTGCTTGCGTGATCGTGTATTCACTTTCGTGGAAAAACGGACTGAATCCACTGCGAATTATCCTTGTAGGTGTGGCAGTAAATGCAATGTTTACGGGATTGATGTCAGCTTTTAACTCTGCAACAGGCTCGAATTATTCCGGTGCGGCAAGCATTGTCAATGCGAATATCACCATGAAAACATGGGACGATTTTCAAACGCTTTTATGGTATGCACTGGCAGGGCTGATTCTTTCAGTTTTCGTTTCGGAAAAATGCAATCTTCTTGCACTGGAGGATAAAACGGCACGTTCATTAGGAGTCAACGTCACATCATCAAGAATACTGGTATCGGGAATTGCTGTTCTACTTTCGTCTATTTCTACGGCAGTTATCGGACCAATAAGCTTTCTTGGACTGATCGTGCCGCATATTGCAAGACTTCTCGTGGGCAGCAATCATAAAATTCTGATACCGTATTCTGTGATATTGGGTGCATTTACATTTCTGATTGCAGATACGGTGGGCAGAACAATCGCTTCGCCTTACGAAATCAGTGCGACCATTATCATGTCAGTAATTGGCGGACCGTTCTTTATTCTTTTATTGAGGAGGTCGGATAAAAGGCATGGATAATACTGTTTTTGAAATTAACAATCTTGATTTTGCATATGGAACAAATCAGGTAATTCAAGGACTTTCCGTGAAAATCGCCAAGGGAAAAATCACAACTCTAATCGGAGCAAACGGCTGCGGAAAGTCCACGCTGTTCAATCTTATGACAAAAAATCTAAAGCCGAAAAGTGGAAATATCCTGCTTGACAGCACAGATATATCGCAGATAAAACTGCGTGATTTTGCAAAGCAGGCTGCGATTGTACATCAGTATAACACAGCACCGGATGATATTACCGTGGAAAAACTTGTTGCATACGGCAGAACGCCTTATCGAAGTTTCGGAATTCCTTCGGACAGCAAAACGGATGAAGAAAAAATCCGTCAGGCAATGGAAATCACCCATATTACAAAGCATAAAGACCGTGCAGTTTCGCAGCTTTCCGGCGGACAGAAGCAGCGTGTGTGGATCGCAATGGCTCTGGCACAGGATACGAAAATCCTGTTTCTTGATGAGCCGACTACATATCTGGATATTCGCTATCAGCTTCAGATACTGAACCTTGTACGCACGTTGAACAGGGAATACGGCATGACGGTTATTATGGTTCTGCACGATATTAATCAGTCTCTTTATTATAGTGATGAAATCATTGCCATGAAAGACGGTAAGATCATCGCACAGGGCGAATCTGAAAAAATCATAACTCCTGAATTGATACGCAAGGTATATGACGTAGATCTGGCAATTTCAATGGCAGACGGCAAGCCGTTTATTCTGCCGATACAGGAGAAAATAATAAAAAAGAGGTAGAGTTATGTTTGATAAACGACTGATGCAGGTTTGTCCGGAAAGCAAAAAATATATCATAGGAAATATTATGCTTCAGTTTCTGGAACTGGTCTGTAATACAATTATGATTATCATGATTGCAGGAACAATACAAAATTTATACCAAAACAGACTCGAAGCATCACAGCTGATATTTTCAGCAACTGTGATTACAGTGACCATTATTGCAAGATTTTTCACGTCAAAGTATGCGGTGCGGATGAGCTATCTTGCATCTAAAACAGTCAAGCAGAAGATGCGTGAAATGATATACGGAAAGCTGCTGAAACTGGGCAGCAAGTATCGTGAACAGGTCAGCACAGCGGAACTGGTGCAGGAATCCGTTGAGGGTGTTGATCAGCTGGAGAGCTATTTTGGACAGTATGTGCCGCAGTTTTTTTACGCATTTATTGCACCGATCATGCTGTTTTTTCTGTTCGGATTCGGCGGAAGCTGGGGTACTGCAACTGTGCTTCTTGTATGTGTTCCGCTGATACCAGGTGCGATCATGATGGTACAGAAAGTTGCAAAGAAACTGCTGTCGAAATACTGGGGACAGTACACACAGCTTGGCAGTACATTTCTGGAAAATTTGCAGGGTATGACCACACTGAAAACATATCAGGCGGACGAGTTCAAAAATCAGCAGATGAATGAAGAATCGGAGCATTTTCGCTTCATTACGATGAAAGTGCTGACCATGCAGCTGAACTCTATTATCATCATGGATTTCTTTGCATACGGCGGTGCGGCACTTGGAATTATCATGACGACAAGAGCTTTTGTGAATGGCAATATCGGGCTTGCAAACTGTATTTTTATGATACTGTTATCGGCAGATTTTTTCCTGTCAATGCGCAGATTGGGCAGCTATTTCCATGTTGCGATGAACGGTATGGCGGCAAGCGATAAGATTTTTAAATTTTTAAATCTTGATGAGCCAACTGAAAAATCCGAGGAAATTGAAAAGAATTTCAAGAAAATTACGCTTGAAAATGTTCACTTCTCATACGATTCAGAGCGTGAAATTCTTCACGGCATCAGCATCGAAATTCCGCAGAATCGTTTTATCGGGATCGTCGGTGCAAGCGGCTGTGGAAAGTCTACAATTGCGTCACTGCTCATGGGAAGAAATACCATAAACAGCGGAAATCTGATGATAGGAGGCAGGAATATAACAGATATCTCTGAAAAATCTCTTATGAAAACACTGACATATATCAGCCATAACAGTACGTTTTTCAAGGGTACAGTCAGGGAGAATTTGCTGCTTGGAAATCCGAATGCAAGTGATTCGGATTTGTGGAGAGTTCTTGACAGCTGTAATCTGTCGGCATTTCTGAAAAGTGAAAATGGACTGAATACGCAGCTTCTTGAAAATGCAGGTAATCTTTCCGGCGGACAGAAACAGCGTCTTGCACTTGCAAGAGCGATCCTGCACAATTCGGCAGCGTACATTTTTGACGAGGCGACCAGTAATATCGACGTTGAAAGTGAAGAGATCATTCTGTCGCAAATTGAGAAAATGAAGTCCGAAAAGACGATCATTATGATCTCTCACAGGCTTGCAAATGTGCAGAATGCCGACTGTATTTATGCACTGGAAAAAGGTAGCATTGCAGAGTATGGAACACATTCTCAGCTCCTGCAAAAGGGCGGAGTATATGCAAAGCTTTGGAAAACACAGTCGGAACTTGAGAATTTCGGAAAGGGGAAAACTGTATGAAAAAACAAAGCAAAATCCGCATATTGTTCCGAATGCTGGCGCTTGTGAAACCACTTACAGGCTTTATGATTCTTGCAGTTGTGACAGGAACACTTGGCTATCTGGCAGTGCAGTTTATTCCGGTATTGGGCGGATTTGCAATACTTCACGGACTGGACTATGACATTCCTATCTCTTTGACAGCTGTATGGATATGCCTCATCATTTTTGCACTTCTTAGAGCAGTTCTCCGATATACTGAACAGCGAACCAATCACTATATCGCATTTACACTCCTTGCGATTATCCGTGACAAGGTATTCAAATCACTGCGAAGATTATGCCCTGCAAAGCTGGAGGGGCATGACAAAGGCGACCTGATTTCTCTGATTACCTCGGACGTGGAGCTTCTGGAGGTTTTCTATGCACATACGATTTCGCCCATATGTATTGCAATTTTGGTGGAAGCTATCATGTGCATTTTTATTGGCAGCTACAGCGTGTGGTGTGGGATTCTTGCGGCAATTGCATTTTTTTGTGTGGGTGTTCTCGTTCCTGTGATCATCTCGAAAATCAGCGGCACTATGGGAGATGAAATCCGTGGGCAGTCTGCTGATTTATCAACATTTGTGCTTGAAAATATCCGTGGACTGGATGAAACGATACAGTACGGAAACGGTGAAAAACGTATGTATCAGATGAATCGAAAGACGAAATCCCTGTCTGAAAAGCAAAGTAGAATGAGCAAGTTGACAGGTATCAATCTTGCTATTGCAAACTCGTTCATCCTTGTTTTCGATGCGGCGATGCTGATTCTTGCGTTTTATTTGTATCGAAATGGCAATGTAGATTTGGCAGGAATGCTGATTCCTGTGATCGCATTTATGTCATCATTCGGACCTGTGACTGCACTTGCAAATCTCGGAACGACACTGCAAAATACGATTGCCTCCGGCGGGCGAGTGCTTGCGATTATGGACGAAACACCTGAAACGGAGGATATTTCTGGACAGCCTGAGATTTCGTTTAGCGGTGCATCTTGTGAAAATGTCACATTTAGCTATGGAGGAGAAACGGTTCTGCGTGATTTCAGCGTAAGCTATCCTCAGAATAAAATAGTTGGAATTATGGGAAAAAGCGGAAGCGGAAAATCTACTCTGCTGAAACTGCTCATGCGATTCTGGAATGCCGATCAAGGTGAAGTGAGCATTTCAGGTACAAATGTGAACCGTATCAACACAAAAAATCTTCGTGACATGGAGAACTATATGACGCAGGAAACACACCTTTTCAGAGATACCGTTGCCAATAATATCCGTATTGCAAAACTGAATGCAACGCAGGAAGAAATTGAGACCGCCTGCCAAAAAGCGTCCGTGCATGACTTTATTATGACCTTGCCGCAGGCTTACGATACGCAGGTGGGAGAGCTTGGCGATACGCTTTCGGGCGGTGAACGTCAGCGAATCGGACTTGCAAGAGCGTTTTTGCATGACGCACCATTTCTGCTTCTGGACGAGCCGACAAGTAATCTGGACAGTCTGAATGAGGCTGTGATTCTGAAATCTCTCAGTAATGAAACTAAGGGGAAAACTGTCGTGCTTGTGTCACACCGAGAATCTACTATGCGAATCTCCGATGAAGTTTATTCGGTGGAAAACGGGAGGATGAGCTGATGGAAACCGCAAAAAAGCGAGTGCGTGAAAAGCAGATCGTAGCTTTTATGATACAGTTGTATTGCAGAAAAAAACATGGTACGAAAAAGACCTTATGTGCGCAGTGCAGTGCGCTTTGTGCGTATGCAGAACAACGCAGTGATAAATGTCCGTTTATG
>CAJKFZ010000046.1 GCA_905199285.1 uncultured Ruminococcus sp. | reverse complement strand
GTAGGCTAAGCGCCCAGCGCCTTATCATATTGCTATAACAGGTTTCCAAACGCTCGCCTCAGAACCGTGCTTGCACCTCTCAGCGCACACGGCTCCCCACTTGTTAATTCAGTTTTCCATTGTGTAATTTATCATGACATTCCTCGCATAATGCAAGAGTTTTTCTGTTTCTGGCAATCATAAATTTTTCCCAATATGATTTGCCGCTCAAATCTTTCAGCTTTCTGACATGGTGAATTTCAATAGCACAGTCCGTTTTACCGCAAAGCTCGCATTTTTCAGCTTTGAGCCTGTCGATAAGACTTGTTTTGCTTGTGTATTTCACCGTGTTCGGAATAATATCAACTTTAGCAGACTTGTTCATAGGTTTTCTTGCGAATCCCTCATTATAAAACAACCTTACTTTTGATTTTCCTTTTGCAGTGAACTTAATTCCAAAATCAGAACCGATTCTGAACTTTTCCATAGCCTGTTTCATAGAACAGCGATATTTTGTTCCATAAGTTTTAAATAAACTCTGGCACATGATATATCCGAAAGCGTTTAAAATTGCAGAGTTATTTGCAATTGCATAATAATTCCGCAAACCTCGTATTTCGCTGTTGTACTGTTCCAAGATTTCAAGGTCATCATTATTTTTAAGAAAATATCTTGATTTTGCTCTCCATACCTCTTTTCCGTAAACATTAACCTCTAATTTCATTGCACCGTAATTCAAAAGCTTTTCCTTTATGCTGTACATAGGCATTTCAAGCACTACCGTTCCACTGAGAAAACGTCTTAGATGTCCGCTTTTATTTCGCTTTGCGGCTTGCGTGTGCCTTACATAAATATCATAGCCTAAAAAATGCGCTTTCTTTTTGGAATGAGTAATCAGCGTTTTTTCGTCCGATAGCTCCAATTTAAGAGTATCGTTCAAAAACTCCTTAATTTTGGATTTTATTTCCTTAGCGTCCTCTTTGTTTCCGATAATTCCAATCAGAAAGTCATCGGCATACCGTGTATACTGAATTCTTCTGAAATTCTTATCAAAAGGGTCTTTGTAAGGAACTTTAAATCTCTCATGTTCCAACAGCTTTATCTGCTTAATAACCTCCGATTTTTCTGCTTCGGTTTTGACATTTTCAAGCTGTATCATTAGCTTTTTGTGCTTTCTTTCAAAAACAGTAGCCTGCGGATTGGTTTTATGATATTTTCCTTTGTCAAAGGATTTTTTTACCTCATTCATAAACTTATCAAGTCGGTCTAAATAAATATTCGCAAGTATTGGACTAATAATTCCGCCCTGCGGCGTACCGCTGTAAGTTTTATGATACGTCCAATCTTCGAGATAGCCTGCATTCAGAAATTTTCGGATAAGTCTTAAAAACCGCTCGTCCTTTATCCTTTTGGAAAGTATTTTAATCATTTTATTATGGTCGATATTATCGAAAAATCCTTTAATATCTCCCTCGATAAACCATTTTGTGCCTGTAAAAGTTCTTTGTATTTGGTTCATAGCCATATGACAGCTTTTGTCAGGTCTGAATCCGTGAGAAGATTTCTCAAAGCTGTTTTCATAAATCGCTTCAAGCAGCATTCGCAGAACCTCCTGCACCAGTTTATCGTCAAACGATGGAATTCCCAAAGGACGCATTTTTCCGCTTTTCTTCGGGATATATACTCTCCTTGACGGATTTGGCTGATAGCTTTCGTCTTTGAGCTTTTCTATGAGTTTATCAATTCTTTTCAAACTCATTCCGTCAATGGTTTTCCCATCAACGCCTTTTGTCATGTTTCCCTCTGCGGCGTATATATTCTGATACGCAAGAAGAAATAAATCTCTGTTGTATAGATTTCTGTACAGCCGTTCAAAGGCATAATTCAAATTACTGCTGTGTTTTTCCAAACTGCTTAACATATTGATAGGATTTCTCATGGTGTATCGCACACCTTCCTTTCTCCATAATTAAGTTAACAAGCTGTTCCCCTTCGCCATGTAATCGCCGTTAACGTCTCAGACTACTATGGGAACTCCGTTGCCATGCCGAATATTCAGTGTCATCTTTCTTGGGAAACCCTTGAAATTTATCACCACTATGGCATTACACATAGCCTTTTCAGGCGTTTCGGTTTAGGCAATCCCTGACTTTGCAACTACTGACAGCCGACTGTTGTCGGATACCGTTTCCGTCCTTTAATATATACATACTTGCGCTGCGTATAAGGTTTTCCCGCATATGCTCGACTAAATCATTGCAGATACGCAGTATGACGTTTCTAACTGTCTTTCGCCATAGCCTGTACGTCGACCACTCGGACTGCGGTTCAAACAATTCGGTCTTTATCCTCATACAGTCGTTTTATCTTGCCGTTCAGTCGTGGAATGACAGCTATCCAACTTACGGCTTTATCGATATGCTATTTTCCCCTTTGAAGTTTCCCTCTCAGGTTAACCGATTGATAACGGATATTAAACCTTTTTTCCGTTGAGCTGCTAAACTCAAAATCAGTATATTGCCTTGACAGGCGCACAATCGAGATACATTGTACCTATCTTGACAAACAGCAAAATGACCAGTATTACGTCGATTACTGGGAATACCACGTTGTCCACAACGCTCTTAATCTGACTTTTTGCAGACGACCAGGTGCTTGTGACAGCACCCGCAACGTCGCCCTCCGCAAAGGCGGTCATGGTCATAATATTTGCGACCGTCAGCGCTCCGAAAAGCGTTGAAATCGCCTTATTTCTGAATTTTTTCATACATCATCCTCCATTTTCACAAGTTTTCCCGTCAGCACTGTTCTCGCATTTTCAAACTCATACGAACAGGTCGAAAGCAGTACCAGACGGTCTTGCTCACTGATTTACATCGGCTCGTAAATCGCCGATATATCGTAAATATGACTTAGACGGTCGGCAGTATCCTCGAATCCGCTGTAAATTTCATCATTACAGTCCGTCACCGCCGCAGAAAAAAAGTCAATCCTATAAACATCGTCCGCAGTAATCATCCAACCGTACTTATGTGCCTGAAAATAGCCATAATCCTTGAAATTGCACACTCCCGCAAACATACTTCCGTTGTTCATATGATGACCGTACAGCACGTTCAGATTGTTCATGAAACGGCTTTCACAGCGGAAATCAAGGAACACCGAACCCGACGACAACCGGCTTCCGTCGTAGGCATGATGTAGATAGAAATCGTTGTCACCACCTTGCATAACCGGATAATTTACCGAAGTATCGGGAATATAGATCCATCCGACCGTATCGGGATACGCTGTCTGCATTTCACGGACAGTTTCCCTGAGTTCGTTCTGAATATTTTCAGACAGTGCTTCCGAAACAGGAGTTTCCGGCGTAATATCAGGAAAATTCTGAATATTTTCAGAGTTGACATATTCCGTTTCAGCCTGAATTTCTTCCGTTGAAACTTCCGAAACAGCGTCGTCAAGTTCGGCAAGTATGATTGGTGCAGGCATATACGGAATCAGTTCTTTTTCCTTGATTTTCTGCGATATATCATCCTTTGTGAGCATCACAGCTCCTCCGGCGAGGAGGGCGGCTACAAGAACAGCCAGCCCGATTCGGATTATTTTTTTCTTTGTCATATGCAGTTTCCTTTCTCAGTTTTTGTGCTTTTTTCTGCCGATTCCAAGCGAAACAAGCAGAATCAGACCGCCTGCAAGCATAAGGTATGCCAGCGGATTTCTTCCTGAGTCGCCTGTCGGAACGCTCGGTGTTACGGGAATTTTTGGGATTTCAGGAGTTTTCTCCGGAATCTTCTCTGCCTCGTCAACCATAACAATTAACGGATTTCCGTCCGCAGAAATTGCCGTAAAATTGACGTTTTCGACCTTTATTGTACCGTCTGTATAAACAGTAAATTCAATATCCGTTGCAATAACGTAGCCGTCGGGAGCAGCAACCTCCTTCAGCACATATTTTCCTGTGGAAAGTCCCGATATTACGTGATTTTTGCCGTCCGAAGTCCACTTTTCAACGACTTCTCCGTCGCTGTTGACAAGTTCCATTTCAGCTCCCTCAAGTTCGTTTCCGTGAACGTCACGCTTGCTGATTTCAACGGTAACAGGCTTATTTATTGCCGTAATTTCGACAATTTCGCCGTCCTCTGAAATTGTAACAGGATATTTTTTGTCGCTCAGAATATATCCGTTGGGAGCTGCAATCTCACGAACAATATACTCACCGTAAACTACTTCCTCAAAATCAAATTTTCCCTGTTTATTGGACTTTGCGGTCACTATTGCATTGTCCGCCGTGAACTCTGTACAGTCAGTATTGAACAGTCAAAAAAGTGCGTTTTCAAGCGGTTCTTCGGATTCGTTCACCTTGATACCCTGGACAGTTCCACGCTTGAGTAAATTATCAAACTGTCCGCAGTTTACATACACTGTAGTCATTTCCTGACCCATGTACTCGAAATTCACAAGGTACTTTTCGCCGTTGAGGACGTAATGCTCATCTGTGGCGATTTCCTGAACATAATAGCGTGAAAACGGCAGTTTTTCGGCAAATACGGCTTTCATATCCTCGCCGAGTGAAACCTCTGCGATAAGTCCGTTTTCAGGAATCGATGTTCCGTCGGCAGCGACAATTTCTTCATCTGCAAACAGTCCGAAACGCACATTTTTATAGCTGTTTTCCGCCAATATTCCGTACTTTTCATCGCTTTCCATGAACTTTTCAAGGCTGATTTCAATGCCATGATAATCGTTGACGAATGACGTATTCATTGTATCTCTCACTGTGACCTCCTGTCCTGCATAAGTCAGCTCAATCGCCTGTATTTCGGGATTTTTCACATATCCGTAAGGTGCGGAAACTTCCATAATTTCGTACTTTCCGAGATAGAGCAAATCAGTTTCTGCATAACCGTTTTCATCGGTTACAAGCTCCGCCACAACGTCGCCCGCATTGGCTCGGACAGTGCCGTCCGCTGTAATGATGTCCTCGGCTGCAATCACCTGAAATACAGCGTTTTCAAGCCCTTTTTCCTCAAAAATCGGAGTGTATTTTTCTTCGTTTTCGCTTACGGAACTGAAAATTTCACCCGTTTTCTGCACGGAAATTCTGCCTTTCTGAACGGTGTCCGACTTAACAACTTTGACGATATTTACAGCGTTTTCTTCCTCGGAATTCGCCGCAGTCACGCTGAATGGAACAGGAGTTTTGTCCAGTATATAGCCAAAAGGAGCCTGCACTTCAACGAGCGTATAGTCGCAGTAAGGGAGCGTTTCGGGCGTAATCAGGAAGCCTTCGGAATTTGTATAGAAAGTGTCCACGCCCATGTTCACGAGATTGCAATCAGCGTCAAAAATCTGAAATCCCGCACCTTCGTAAGCAATTGTTTTTCCCGATTCTGCGTCGATTTTTGTGACATGGATATATGACTTGAACGGAGCGTCGTTGAGGATATATTCGTAAGTTTTTTCGTGTTCCGAAATGAAAACATCAAAATTGGGAACAAATTCCGCATCGTTGACTGTCTTTGTCTGAAGGACAGTATACACGCCATAGGGCATTAATTTCGACTCCGCAAAACCGTTTTCGTCGGTTATGAGGTAGTCTTTTTCGGAATCCTTGGCATTTTCAAAACTGCCTGCGGACTTTAGGAAAATTTCAAATTCAGCGCCCGGTTCAAGATTCTCGACAACGTTTTCGTCATCATCAGAGTGCTTTATTATCGAAATACAGCCTTTTTTCACGTCCTCTGTGACATCAAATGAAACAGGATTCATCTCAAATACATAGTTTTCAGGTTCTGTACCGAGAGTATAAATTTCATCGTTCAAAAGATAACCCTCGGACGGCGACAGCTCCTGAAGCGTGTAATTTCCACACACAAACTCGTCCGTTATGAAATGACCGTTCTCGTCTGTAGTGTAAGTTGCCACACGTTCACCGTTATTATACAGTCCGTAAACTGCACCTGCAAGCGTCGCATTTCCCTGTGAATCGCCATTTTCGGAGTCTCTCTTGACAACCTCGGCAGTGAACTTTTTCAGCTTGTTTTCAAAAGTAACTTCAACAGTTTCGTCCGCCTCAAGCGTTGTTGATTGCTCTGCCGGAACGACATATCTTACTGGAACATCGTTCTCGCTGATGGTGTAAACAATAGGCTCATTACTTCCGTCAAATACAGGAATATCGGCAAGAATCGCTGTTCCGTCCGCATCTGTAACGAGCGTGTAAGTTTGACCGCCGCCCGAAATTGTGAAAGTTCTGTCACCGTTCTGACCGTCCTCGGACTGCTTGTTTATGCGAATACTGCCCTTTTTCAGCACGTTTTCAAAGTCAACAGCGACCGTCAAATCGGCATTTCCGCCTGTCAGCGTCACGTCCTGAGCCTTCGGAGTTTCGTATCTTGTGTCAGGATTTATCTCAGAAATGTTGTACGAAATCGCACTTCTGCTGCCGAAATCGTAAACGTGGAGACCGTCAATTTCGGCGATTCCGTCAGTGTTTGTAACCGCATTTTTGCTGTATTCTACGCCGTTTTCCGTCCACGAAACCACAAATTCACGGTCAGAAACCACACCGTCCTCAGCGGTCTTGTTGATTCTGATTATACCACTTGTAATATTTTCGCCGACGTTGACGTTGGAATCAGCTTTCAGAGCCACAACGTCCGTTGACAAATCATAGCCCGTCGCAGCGGAAATTTCCCTGACATAATACTGCTTGTCGGGCAGTATAATCGAGCCTGTTCCGTCGTCGCCGATTTTGATTTCTCCGACTTTCTGAGTGCAGTCTAAATCAGTATACACACCGTATATTGCCTTTGTGCCGTCAATCGGACTTGTACCGCTGATTTTTACCGAATTATCGCTGTTCAAGACCTTTGTTATCATGAATTCCGTCTCTGTTTTCGTGATTCTGAACGCAGACATATTCATTGCCGTCGCTTTTTACCGTCCGTATTATTATTTATGACAACGCCTTGCGAACCGTTGGATTCGATTCGCCAGTGAGTACCGTCATCACCATTTTCGCTTCCTACGGTTGACGAGTTGATGTATGACTCGTTTACGCCGATATTTCGCAGATAATCAACAACTTCGTCACGATTTTCAAATTCGCCCATATATATCCACGAATGGTCCTCGCCCGCAAGATTATCGGCAATTACCACCGAGCCGGGAGCGATTGTCGAGCCGTCAGAACACTCCCAATATTCGTAGGTTTTCGCCGCCTGAGTATTGCTGGGAGTGGGCAAATTTGCCTTCTCTACGTCGATTTTTGAAGTCACTCCGCCGTATGAAATCGTACAGTTTTCGTTCACAGACAGCCAGTGCGGAGTATCCACAGGAACGGGATTATTCCACGAAAAACCGCTTGTTTTATAGCCAAGCTGGGTCATCGTGTAGTAAATCAGACCTGAACAGTCAAGTCCCTGCTGCCTGATGTACTCCTCGGTCAGCGGACTGTAGCCACCCTGATAATAAACGCCCGTATATCCCTTAAAACCGAAGCCGTAAGGCGCTCCGAGCAGCGTTGCCGCCTGTGCGATGACCTCATCGGCGGACGGAAAACCTTCATTTTCAGTCGCAGAAATGCTCTCCGCATGACTCTGAATCGCTCCGTTCATACCCGTTCCGAGCATTGAAAAGGCACAGAGTCCAGCCATGAACCCTGCGCCGATTTTCTTCATGATTTTATTTTTTAACATAATTTTCTCCTTTTTTGTTATTATTTTAAATTGACATTTCCGGCTCTTCATCCAAGTCCTCATCATCGTCCAAAACGCCGATTTCACGCAGAATACCGCACAAATCTTCCGGCAGTACATACATCGGGGATTCAAATTTTTCCGAGTATTTTTCAATCTGCTCGTCGGTCAGCAAAATACTGATTTCCTCGCCGTACTCGTTGAACGCATTTCCGACCACGAAAAACGTCCCATGCACCATCACGCCACCAACCAATCGGTTCGGACGTGAGCCGTTGAAGAGGAATTCCTCGTTACAGAACGCAATAGCGTCGTTTTCAGGCTCAAAACGTATCGGCTCAATCAGACCGTCGACGACCTCCTGCATTTCGTGAATGTCGTCCGAAATTTCCCTTGCATACGGCTTTTTTCAGGTTCAACCACAAGAATTTTCATGCCTTGCACCTCCTTTCACTTCATGTAAATCGGTGAGGGGGTAAAATGCCCACTCATCACCAGATTAAACATGATTATTCATCTGCAAATTCCTCCTCGCAGTAATCGTTCAGCGGGCAATCCCCGCAGTCCTCATGCTGATTACAGCAGTTCATGATTTCTTCGTCCGAAATTCCGCAGTCTTTCGGCATTTTTGACTTTTCCTCCGACGGCATCACAGCGACCTCAAATCTGCCGGACTCCACCGCAATTGCAAGCTCCACCTCTGCACCGTCCTCAAGAAAAACTCCCGGAACTTCAATACAGCCATCGTCGTTGACAAAGCCTTTTGTGTAAACTGTATTTTTCTCATATTATACCTCCTGTATATTCATAATCCAAAAATGAAAGCTGTCTGTTCATATGCGAACGCTCCGAAGTGTCGTAATTTGATATGAAAACCTCGGCATACTGACAACTGCCTTCGTACCGCTGTGCAAGGTTATTCAGCCTGCTGATTTCCTCGATGCAGATATTCGGCTTGTCCCAGATTTCCCGAATTTCAGGGCAATCATTATAGGAGACCAGAAATTTTCCCGAACATTTCAGCAGTGCGTCACGCAGTCTTATGTGGTCTTTTTCTGTAAAACTTACGTCTTTATAGTAACTTTCCGTTGCAAAATAAGGTGGGTCACAATAAAAAAAGCTCACCGGACGGTCGTACTGACAGATAAGTTTTTCAAAATCCTTATTTTCAATTATTACTCTCTGTAAACGTCGTGCAGCCATATCAATCTGCGGAAAATCGCTCCACATTGAGTGCGGCTGACTTGCAAAGCTGTCAAGTCCGCTTGCGTAGCTGTACCGTATCAGCTGATAGAACTTCGCCACACGGTCAATATCCCGAAATTTCGGGAAAAGACTGCGTTTGTGCAGACTTGAAATCAGGTCGAAATCCTCACGTGAATTAAGCACATACCGCAGTTTTTTCTTCAGTTTTCCGGGCTTGTCACGAACGCAGCGGTACAGATTCACAAGATTGCTGTTGAAATCGTTGAACCCCTCAAAGTCGCCGAGCGATTTGTGGAACAGCACCCACCCTGCACCGCCGAAAACCTCGATATACCGCTCATAATAAGGCGGCAGACGTGCAAGAACTGCATCCCTTAAGGACTTCTTGCCGCCTACCCATGACATGAAACTGTTCATTTTTCTCCTTTCCGCCAATGCCGTTGACAGCAAAAAAAGCCGTTTCACCGACGATTTTCTGCTGTCGGCAAAACGGCTTTTAAATTACTTTCGTAAGTTGATTTTCCTGTTGAGACGGCGGATTTCCGTCCTCAGAAACTGCACGGCGATTCCAAGACTGCCCACAGCAAGTCCGATTATCATGCCGATGAGCATTCCGACTAACAAATACGTCACCACGACACCTCCATTCCAAAATCTTCGGATTCATCATACATTTCCGCCTCTGAACAAGGCTCGACGTACTCCATAATGATTCCGAGAGCCTCCTCATAGCTGCCCGACGAAGTCACACGGCTGCACATTTCCTTTGATTCTTCCGTCATACCGTTGTGTTTCAGCGTTTTTGAAGCTGTTCCCATGATGTTGAAAATGTTATCGTCAGCACCTATTATCGGGCATTTCGGACGTTTGTTTTCCTGCATTTCATGTCACCCCCATTCCCATAATTTCGGACTGTTCTTCCTCATTTGTAAAAAAATCCTCCATGAGCGTTGTTTCGCTTGTGAAGTTCGGAGCATTCTCATTATTCAGCGATATACAGCCATTTCCGCCGAGTCCTATAGGTTCTTTTACGATTACCGAGCCTGCATGATTTACAGTAACATTCTTTTCAAGCGTACAAAAATTACCGTCATCGCCATGTCTGAGATGATAGCAGTGCAGACCTTTCGGAACGTCAGCGTCGGTCATTCTGCTGTTCGTGAACAACGCAGTTTTTCCCTCTGTTTCGATGATTTCAAACTCTTCATCGGGAAAATTCACATAATCTGTCTCACTCGCATTCAAAAACAGTCCCCACTCCGACGGTTCACAATCCATTACACGGGCGGCGAACTCAATTCGCTCCCTGCTGCTTTCGGGATAGTATTCCTCAATGCGCTCACCGTCAAAATAGATATGTCTGCCACAGTTCATGCCGATATCCTCGTCCGCCCACTCATGCTCAAATTTTATGTCAGGATACATTTCCGACAGCTTTTCAAGAATTGGATGTGGGGCAGACCATGCCGTCAGAAATGTCAGTTTTCCGTCCTTAAAGCCTGTATCCGCAGTATATCCGTAAGAATTCCACTTCGTACCCCAGTTCGCAATCGCCCAGTCGCACTGATTATTTTCGTAGCAGACTGCATTTTTTGTAATTTTAGCAGTAAACCCATAATTCTCTTCGGGCATTGGAATTATCTTATTGAAATCCACCGAACCCACGCCGTATTCGTCAGTCTGAACTCTTTCAGTATCGACTTCACACGGCTCTCATCGCCCGAAACAGCGACGATATTCGTAATATGATTAGGCATTATTTAACCTCCCCGAACTCATTTTTCAGCCTGCAGATGATAAATCGCTGACCTCTGCCTGTGACAAACGTCTGCTGATAGGTTTTGGTTATCGTACCCGTTTCAAAAACAGACTCCTTTACCGCAAAATATCCACGGTCAATGAATTTCTGATACGGAAGATTATCGGACATGAGAATCCCGTTTTCACGAAGCCAGCGGAACAGCCTGTTCCTGCCAATTGGGATATTTTTCTCCACCGCAAGTTTTGCCATAGCGTTCATGTCGATGACATTTTCTGTTCTCGCAACCTGATTTGCGAACTCCACCAGCGGCTGGTCGTGTCGGATACGCTCGTTAAGCTGATTTATAGCCATCATCTGCAGACGAAAAAGACCTTTATACGGCTCTTCAAGAAACGGGAGGTAGTTTTCGATAAACATATCCTCGTTGGCGACGTAACCTCCAGTATGATTAATCTGAGGAAGTATTTTATCGAAAACCCACGATTCAAATTCCGCAGCTCTCGGCAGCTTGCTGTGTGCGACAAGTCTGTAAACATCTCCCTCTGAAATAAAGGAAAGTGACTGAATACCGCCGTTTGTAGGGGGATCGTGTTTCACGATACCCTTACAATGCCTGATAAGAGCGTCTGATATTTTCCTCCTTATCGAATTTTATTAAATTTTTTGCAATAGCCTCCACAACTGACACCGTGATTGAATTTCCGGCTTGCTTGTAAAGCTGTGCGTCGGACATTCCTGTGGCGGCAACTTTCTCAAACTGAGCCTTTTCAAAGCCTTGTAAACGCCAGCATTCCACAGGCATGAGACGACGGATTCGTTCCCTGTGAACAACTCCGTGCCTGTCCGTGACGGTTATCGTAAACATCGGTTCATCGGGATTTTTTATGCGTCTGCCATTCTGTCGGGTAATCTTTTTGAACGGATTCAGAATCGCTCTCGGAGCTTCCTCAAGCACTCCCGAACGCTCGCCTTTGTGAGTGCCATTAGTAACTCCCAAATCCATTCTCGTATGCAGACAACGGGCATTTTCCGTAATCTGCGGATTCTCATTCAAATCCACAAAAACAGCGGAATGTTCGCCATTGTGATGTGACATTCCGCTGTTCTGACGTGCCGTTATGCACCTTGCCGTGTCGGTAAATATTGGACTTGCGTTGTAGTCAATCAGGTACAGACCTGTTTTTCCGCCTCGTCCGCCGCTTCCGCTACACTGCGTAACTGCCGTACCGTTCGTGGAATACACTCTCGAACCCTGACTTCCGCCGATTAACTGTTCAGGTTTTCTTTCTCTGCCATTTTCTTCATTGCCTCGTCCGAAAGAAAGTATTTCGGCGGGACATCGGTCTCCAAGATATCCGACAAGGAACAGCCTCCGTCGGGACTGCGGTATTCCGAAGCCGGCAGAGTTAAGCACACGCCAGCACATACTGTACCCCAGTTCTGAAATCTTTTCAAGGATGATTCGGAAGCACTCTCCCTGCGATATACCCAGCAGATTGGGTACGTTTTCAGCAATAAAGTACTTGGGACGCCTGACTTCAAGGATGCGGATATAGTCGAAAAACAGGTTTCCTCTGTCATCCTCAAAAGCGAGTCTGCGCCCCGCCACACTGAACGACTGGCAGCATGGTCCTCCAACGAGCAGATCAAAATCCGGCATACTTCCGTAATCGATTTTCGTGATGTCCTCATAAAATGCTTCACCTCCCGTATCGTACAATGCCCGGTAAGCCTTTTGGGCAAATTTATCGATTTCGCACCACCCGACGCACTCAAAGCCTCCAACTTTTTCAAAAGCGGAGCGGAATGCACCGATGCCTGCGAACGCTTCAAAATATCTTATCATCTATCACCAGTCCTTTCGTGCAATAAAAAAAGGCTGAATTTACGCAAAAATTCAACCTTTACATCGTCATATTCATTTCAGATTCTTCCGATAAATCTTCATTTACAGACTCCACTTCCACCTTTATATCAGGCTGAATGTGTTTCTTAACAAGTTCCTTTGCTCCCGGAATGTATTGGGAGTATCGTGCGTAAGCTGCACCCTCGGACTCAATCAGCAGACCATCGCCCTGTTCTTCATCATAAATCAGAAGACAGTGATAATTGTCATCGTTATCGCAGTACATAATATCGACGTTTTCAGCTATCAGCCTGTTGTCATGCAGCGGATGTCTTTTCAGATTTTCAAACTCACTGTGAGAAACTGCCACAGCTTTTTCCACCACACAGGATTTTGTTCGGAACTCAGATTCTTTACGAAGCAGATTTGCATTGATTATCAGTTTTTCTTTCACCAACTTCTCCTCCTTTTCCGGAAAATAAAAAAAGACCGTCCTGTTCATCATCACTTAAAATTCGTGATATCTGACAAAACGGTCTTTCAAATTCGGTTATTATTCTATTGTATAAAGGCAGGTATTTTTTGATTTTTTCTTTCTGACCTTCTCATATTTGTTCCATATTTTTCTCTGCGAGGGTTCAAATCCTGTACCTTCGCAAAAACAGGCAAAAAACAGCCATGGTTTTACACTAAAAATCTTCGGCTTCTGAGCAGCAAAAAAACCCGATTATTCGGGCTTTTTTCGGTGGACAGCTATTTAGTCTCACCAATATGCCAAAGAACGATTATTTTGATACAATTTGAGGTGCGTTTTCTTTTGCATTGAACGTTTTATTTTGATCATAAAAAGTGATTAACCTACGATTCTTTCCCACTGTCTGCACATCTTTATCAGTAACAAGGTAATCGTTAAATATCTCCCGTCTACAGAAGCCCAAGAATCCCGTGTATAATAGAGTCTAAGCAAAACCATAGACAAGATTAGAATGACTAAAAAGGTCTAAGGAGCAAATTGGACTAAATTAGACACAGGAGGAAATGTTTTATGGAAGAGAAAACTACAACAATCTCGGCAGTCAAGCAGGAAGTAAGGCTTCGTGATTGGGCAGCGCAGATCGAAGCACAGCAGGCAAGTGGGATGACAGTGCAAAAGTGGTGTGCCGAAAACGGCATCAACCCCAAGACATATTATTATCACCTGCGAAAACTCCGTGAAAAATGTGTGGCATCAGCACCTGCTATCGTACCTTTTGGAGTCCCACAAAGCTCGTCAGATATTCATATTGAGAAGAATGGCTTACAAATCTCGTTACCATCGGATATTTCAGCAGAGACACTGCTCGCACTGGTGCATGAACTATGCTGAATGATCTTCCGACTGATCAGCAGATATACATTGTAACGGGATACACTGATCTGCGCCGTTCCATAGACGGTCTTGCAGCAATCGTTCAGGCACAGCTTCAGCTTGATCCTTACAGTACGGCATTGTTTCTGTTCTGCGGCAGACGCTGTGACAGGATCAAGGGCTTGCTATGGGAAGGCGATGGATTTCTGCTGTTGTATAAAAGACTTGAGAACGGAAAATTTCAGTGGCCTCGTAATGAAACCGAAGCACTGCTTCTGTCAGCACAGCAAAGACGATGGCTTTTGGAGGGACTTCAGATCGAACAGCCTAAAGCAATCTGGGAAGGAAAACGAGGCGCACTATATTGATGAAATATAGGTCGAATTTGACTATTTTACTTGATTTTCCCGGCATTTTGTGGTATAATGATCATGGTACAAAATGATCGGAGGAGTGTAGTATGAACGTGCGTATTTCATCAAAAGATAATCAATAGACCTGTTCTAAAACCTAATTCAACTTGATAT
>CAJKFZ010000045.1 GCA_905199285.1 uncultured Ruminococcus sp. | reverse complement strand
TAAGTGATATAATGGCTCGTATCAAATATACAGAAAATAATCTTTTGAGAAAATTGTTTGGGTCAAAAGAAAATGTTATTTTTTTATGGATGTTTTTAGTTTTATTTGCAAAAATCATAAGATACACAGTTCTTAAAGAAACGTTAGTTGATGCGGGAATTGGCCATAAGATGGTAGTTGCAATTAACAATAATAGTACGTTTTTTTCTTTTTTTGATAGCCAAAATTCCAAGGATTCTATTGGAGATTCTATAGGAAATGCTGCTTTTTTCTGGGATAAAATTAATCTGTTACATTTAAACACATATATTGGTTTTGAAGTTTTTATAACAGTAATTTGGAATATATTGATGATAGTCTGTCTCTATAGGTGCAAATTCAGCTTTAACACAATAGAATCTTTATTCTTGATCACCTCTATTCTTATGCTCAATATTTTTGATTTCACAATTTCCAAAGAGCCGATACAGGCGGTGTTTTTTTTTATTTGTTTTTTTGTTTTGGTTAGCAATATGAGACATAGGCAAAAAGTAATATGGACATTTTGGGTAATCATGGTTTCCGTTTTTACGTTTCGTTCTTACTACATATTGATGATATTTTGGGCTGGCTTATTCTTTTTTCTACAGCATTTGCTTCTCAAGAAAAGAATAAATGTATGTAAGTTATTGATTATTTTTTTGTGCATATCATTTTCGTATTTATTGTTGCTATTTGTGCTGCAGAAAACGATTCCTTCTGTATATAATGAATTTATTCGAGTACGTACCAGAGAAAGTACAGCTACAACCGATATAAGATTGTGGTTTCCCTCATCGAATTTAACCATGTTTTGTTTGGATTATTTTATAATTGTTTTACGTTTATTGTTTCCAATAGAGTTAATTCGATTTGGCCCTAAATTTTTTTTGTATGTCATTTCCCAGCTTATAATGTCAAGTATGTATTTAGGCTCTTTTTTCAAAATAAGAACAGCTTCGTTTGAAGAAAAAATTTCATTTTGCTTGTTTTCAGGATTTATCTTCATGTCGGCAGCGTTCGAACCCGATTTTGGTTCATGGGTAAGGCATGAGGCAGCTTTGTTTCCCATTATGCTTATATTCAGTGGTTTGATACAATCTAAGAATAATAAAGAATCATATGCAAAATAAAAAAAGGGGAGCGAGAATGAAATTAAAAAATAACATAATGCTTGTTTTTGCATTTAGTATAGTGGTAAAAGGCATCGGAGCAGTAATTGAAATTGTAATACAATGGCTTTTAACGCAAGAAATTGGTGTTTCCGGATATGGCGATTATTCTTTTTACGTAAATTGTGTCGATATATCCTTTTGGGCACTTTTTTCAGGCGTTGTGAAATGCAATACATTCTATCTATCTGATGAAAAACAATCTCTTACGAATTACAAAAAAAAATATTTTTCTTTTTATGTAATACCGCTTCTTATAGTCAGTGCAGTAATTTGTCTTGTATTAAAAAAATATTTGCTGTTTAGTATAATCCCTATTGTATTCTTTCAATTGTTAATGTCAGACAAGAGCAGCACGTACATGGCACGTGGTTCATATAACATTGCACTTATTGGCGAATATGTGTTAGGGCGTGCAGTACTTTTGATAGGTTTGTTTTGCCTTGGCACGTTTGTAGAATTTAAAATTTCTTATCTTCTGTTAATGTATGGAATACAATATGTTGCTGTTGTTCTTTTCTTCTTTCTGTTTCATAAGAGAATAGATAATTCGGAGTCACAGCAAGTTTCTGTTCCGATAAAGAAACTGCTCAACTATCAGCAATCTGATATTGTATTCGGCTTGATTGGACAAGCTCCGGTCATACTTCAATACATATTTGTGGGTGCTTTTGAGGCTGGTTTTTCGGGTATCGTTTCGCTGGTGAGAAAAATGGTGGGCTTTATTTCTGGTCCCACATCTAAAGTATTTCTTCCAGAATTTTCAAGATTATATAAAGAAAGAAACTATGCCGAACTACGTTACAACTATCAAATGATTATGCGGATACAAATGATGTTTATAAATGTTTTAGGCGTTGTTCTAATTGGAAATACAGAATGGTTTTTATCAATTTTTAGTCCGGAATTATTACAATACTGTACGTTGTTTCGAATTGTTTCCATAGCTTTTCTTTTTGCAGCAACGCTTGGTCCAACGACGGGGTTAATGCAGATGACAAATAATGAAGCAATTGACAATATGATTCGTTGGGGTAGTGTTGGTGTTATGATTTTAACATGGATTTTACTAAGAAATAATCCCATGTTTGCTTTAATTGGAATGACTGTGCAAGTAGCACTGGAAGGTGTTTTAAAGTATGGATATGTATGTTACTGGTTTAAGAGGATGCCGATAAGTATTATTCGATATGTAGTAATGTGGCTGCCTATAACATTTTCAAGCATTTTAGTAAAATATTGTTTTGCATTCCAAAATGACGTTGCTAAAGTGCTATTCTCTGTCATTATAGTTGCATTCTTATCCATAGGTATCGAACTGACAGATAAGAATATGAGAAATAAAATAGGAAAGATATTTCGGAAAATTAGAAAATAATTTTATTAACGTCTATTACTTACGTTCAATTTAATAGTCAATAATTAGATAATAAATTTAACAAAGAAACAATAGGAGGCGTTTTGAACAAGAACAAAAAGATAGGCTCAAATATAATATGTATGTTATTTCTAATTTCATATATTTTTATAATCCTATGGCTAACATTAATTCATCGAAATAGTATCTACCCTCAAACAATTACTCCACTATTTCACGAGTTAAAGCTAATCATTTTAAAGCAAGACTCATGGTCAATGATAGATAGCATACGAAATATATTCATGCTGATGCCGTTTGGTTTTATGTTATCAAAAATGTTCTCAAAGCCTAAAAAACTTCTGAAAGTTACATTGGCTTCCCTCGTATTTTCAGCATTTATTGAGTTCTCTCAGCTTGTTACAGCAAGAGGCACTTGCCAGATGGATGACATTATGAATAATACCATTGGTGCAGTAATTGGATTTTTTCTTTGGGAAATTTATAAAAAGTATCATCGTATAGTATAGTTGAAAAAAGAAAGGACGTGCCCAAAACGTGAATGAAACCTATTCCATAAAAAACATCATCCAGCTTCTGCTCAGCAAAATATGGCTGATTATTATACTGACTGTAATCGGTGGAGGCGCTGCGTTTACATTTTCAAAATTCGTATTGCCGCTGCAATATTCTTCGCACATCACGATGTACGTGCAGAGCTATACAGGCATTTCTGAAAATAGTGATAATCAAAACAATATCAATAATTCCAAGCAGCTTGTAAATACTTATATGGAAGTCCTGAAAGACGATGCCGTAATGAACGCTGTTGGAGATATGCTCGTAAAGCAACATGAAAACGGCAGCCTTAAAGAGTGTTTTAATATCAATGCGGAAGGGAAAATCAATCCGGAATCTATCAGAAATTGTCTGACAATCAGTTCTGTAAATGATACATCTGCGGTAAAGGTCGTTGCAACAACGAAAGATGCAGAACTTTCAGCTATGATCTGCAACAATCTGACGCAAGTCGCTCCGAAATACGTAGAGGAAGCGGTTGGCGTAGGCTCGATCAACACCATTGATAAGGCAAAGGTTTACAAAACACCTGTTGCTCCGAATATGACGAAAAACGCTATAATTGGCACTGTTACAGGTTTGATGCTTGCGGCTCTGATAATTATTCTGATAGACTTTTTTGACAATACCATTAAGGATTCTGAAACAATTTCAAAGAAGCATCAGCTTGCGGTGCTTGGCGAGATTCAGGAAAGAGGAGCAAAAAAATCACGCCAAAAGGAACGTGAGCATTATCTTATTACAGACAAAACTGGTCCTTTTAATATTACGGAGAGTTACAAAGCGATGCGTACCAACCTGATTTTCTCGCTGTCAACGTCGGACAAGAAAATCGTTGCGGTATCAAGCGCACTTCCCGGCGAGGGAAAATCAACGATAGCGGCAAATCTTGCAATTGCATTTTCTCAGCTGAACGAAAACAAGGTTCTGCTGATTGATGCGGATATGAGAAAGCCGGTTCAGCACAGACTTTTTAATGTAAAGAATAATGCAGGAATCTCTGAATATCTTGGAAAAATGAAGCAGAAAGCGGAATGCATCAAAAAGTCGGACGTTCCGAATCTGGATATCATGCCATCCGGTTCACTGCCGCCGAATCCGTCCGAATTGCTTGGCTCTGAGCAAATGGAGAAGCTGCTGTCAGAAGTGTCGGCAGAGTATGACTATATCATTATTGATATGCCGCCGGTGAATATTGTGAGCGATCCGCTTACAATAGGAAGCAGTATTTCCGGAATGGTAGTGGTAACGCATTATGGCAAAACAACTTACGACGACGTTGACGGGCTGATGTGCAAGGTACAGACTTCCGATACGAAGCTCCTCGGTTTTGTGCTTAACGAGATCAAGAGCAAACATAACGGAAAATACTGCTACAGCAAGAAGTACAAGTATTACAGCTATGGCGATCAGTCGGAGAAAAAAGAGGATAAAAATGCTGACTGATTATCATTGCCATGTTCTTCCGGGAATTGATGACGGTGCAGAAACTCCGGAAATATCAGAGAAAATGCTTGACATGATGAAAATGCAGGGTGTCGGGAAATTGGTCCTGACACCGCATTTTTACCCGCACCGTGAGAGATCGGTAGAGGATTTTTTGAAGAAACGTGTGAGTGCTTTTGAAAAGATTTCTCACAGGACGGAATTTGAATTTCATCTTGGGGCGGAAGTTGCGATAGAGCGTGGATTTTCGGAAATTTCCGGAATAGAACAGCTTGCCGTTGAAGGGACGAATCTGATGTTACTGGAGCTGCCGTTTTCGAGATACGGACGGTGGGTGTTGGATGAGATCCATAATCTGAAATGCGCAGGAATTGTGCCTGTACTTGCACATATTCATCGGTATATCGGGGTTTATTCAAAATTGCAGCTTGATGAAATTCTAAATACAGATGCGATTTTTCAGTTGAATACAGAGGCATTCGCAAGTTTCCGTGAACGCAGATTTGTGAAGAAACTGATTCGCTCCGGTGCTAAGATTGTATTCGGCAGCGATGCGCATAATCTCACTGACAGAAAGCCGAATTGGGATTTGATGAAAAGGAAGGTGAAAGCGGAGGTTATAACTGGCGCAGAAATTCTCATTGAAGAGGATAAAAAGAACGTTCAACCGTAACACACGGTTGAACGTCCTTTTCCTTATTTCTGAATCTCAACCACAAACTTTCCCTCAAAATCCACTTTCAGCTTCAAGGTCTTGACATACCGATTGCAGAAATTTTCCATTTCTCTCATAGTAGCCGTTATCCGTGTAGCTTCATAGATTTTATGGGTAAGTTCCAACGGACTTTCCCCATAGAGCGTAGGCAGATGCTTTTCAAGCTCCGCAAAAAGGACAGCTTTTTTCAATTCTTCCGTTCCTGCTGTGCAGAAATCGTCAATGGCACAATAATAAATGCAATGCTGTGTAAGAGTGGATTTGATCGCCGTTCCGCATTTCTCATATTCGTACATCAACAAGGAAGTTGGCATTCGGCAGGCTCTCGATCAGTCCCCAGAAGTCGGAATCGCTTGATACGATAATAAACGATGTAATGCCGTCACGGTAAAAATCTGTGACAACACTCGCTGTCATTCGTACATCAACAAGCGATTTGCGATTGGTCACACGTTCAATCTCAATATGCTCAACAGGGATGTACGTGAATTGTGAAAGCCAGTCCCAGCCGCTTGTGGTATTGCTATCGTCATACAGCGTAATTTTCTCAATTTTGGATAGCTCGTCCTGATTCAATTCTTTCAGAACGCTGAACAGCTTGAACACATCGGAATTTTCACAATCAACTGCAATTGTTGTTTTAGTGGAACTGTCAATAAAATTGTATATATTATCTTTCGTTTCATCGGCAGCATCACGGTATTTGATATAGTCGGTGAAGATGTCATCATGCTGAGCATAGATGATTTTCAGAAACTTCCGGTCTGAATATACGATGCTCCCCAGCTCTGCCTGCTGCCAGTTGATGTACAGTTGAAATGGATAGTTCTCAATGTTCGACATATACTTTGTGAACTCGTCCCGCATAACATTCGGGTTATTGTATTTCGGCACAAAGAAAAGATCTCTTATGTATTCCCAATTGATCCAATCGTAAAACAATCGGGAGCATTTGTCAATATTTTCGTTAATGAGCCGTGTGAAGTCCTGCATATATTTCTCGGCTCGGTAATTTACATGAATGATCTCAAATCCCCATTTTTCAAGCTGCTTGATATTATCATGGTCATACCAATCAAGAGAAGTGAGATTTTTCAATTCAAAACGTATAGCAATATCCGTTCTTTTGAATTTCTGCATGAGAACGGTTCGCAGCTTGCATAAATATCGTATCACGGTAGCTTCTTTGTCAGTATAGAGTTTTTCAAGCGTTTCCGTACATTCGGGATAACTGCTCTCCAACGCCGATTTTCTAACGCCTATCATATAGGCGATCATAGGATTGACTTTTTCTGCTCGGTGTGGTATAATTTTTAAAAACGCTTAATAGCATTTAAATTCGGAATAAATCATATGAGGTTAAGATGGCGATAGTTTGGGAAGGAAACAAAAAAGAATTCGGAACGGTACATCAGAGTTCACCGATTCCACAAGATGCGATTAAGATTCGTGATGCAGAAGGATTTATAGGAAAAGCCCTGCCGTTTGGCATAGCACCTATGATGATATGTATGTTGGTAGTGTTTTTAAAGGCATTTACAAATAAAGGACCGCCAATCTCACCGATATTTCTTATACCAGCGTTTTTGATAGGATTTATCATAGCATTACCACTTCATGAGCTGGTACATGCTGTTTGTTATCCTAAAGAGGCAACGGTATGGGTAGGACTGTGTCTTCGGAAAATTGCTGCATATGCTATTTCGTATTATCCCCTGACTAAGAGGCGTTTTATCATTATGTCTTTAGCACCTGCTGTTCTAGGCATTGTCCCTTTAATAGGTTTTATCTGCATTCCAATTACAATGAAGCCATTGCTTACGATATGTATGGTGTCTGCAATTTTTGGGCTTTTTTCTCCAGCACCTGATTATATGGACATAATAAATGTTTTGAGAAAAGCTCCAAAAAATGCCTTGATCTGTGATTCACAAGATGGGCTATATGCTTATACTGCATAAACAATTCCAGTTGTACCTTTTGATTATTCCTCACACATTTTGATTTATCATACTAATCGAATAGACTCACCAACGGTCAACCGTATCACACGGCTGACCGTTTTTCATATCCTCACACATAAACCATAGCTTTAAAAACGCTGTCCCTCGCCTGCATTTGAAGTATATTCCCGATAGCACCGACTTTGTAAAGATCGCCGATTTCATTAGCTATCTGATACTCACGGCTTGACTGCATGAGCAGTTCTGTCTGACGCTTTACTGCGTCCGCAACCTTGATATCAAGCTCGTCAAGGTACTTGTATATTTCGCCCACGTCTACAAGGTTCTGCAAACGTTCAGGAAAGTTCTCCTCAACATGGTGCAGATGATAGCGTATCTGATCGGTGTGGAACACATAATGCTCCGTTTCTCCCGACTTTGAATTGATATGCGTGACTGTCTGCGTATCGGTATCGACTGCCCACAGCGGAGCGCTGTTCACGCTCTGCTTGCTCTGAAAAATCATTTTGAATCCCTCTTTTTCTTCGTAATATAATATCCAACACCGCCAATTCCTGCAACTGCGGCAGCACATAAAATGATTGGCATAGGACTTGTTCCAGATTGTGTTGAATTGCCATCAGAACCGCTTGACGGACTATTGGCAGCGCTGCCCTCTGCGGAAGAACCGTCCTCAGAAGCCGTTTGTGTTCCGCCTGCGACATTGCCGACAACTCTCGGACTGTCTGCGCCGTCATCGTGGATTTCTTGACCACCTGTTGTTACGGATTCACCCTCCTCCAAGGTGCTGAATGACGGAAAGCTGTCAACGGTATTGCCGTTCTGGTCGATCATCTGCCGATTGCTATTCAGCAGATAAAAGCTGTAATGATTGTTCTCAGTGTCAATCGTCCAGCCGCCGTTTTCATCGTCCTCAAAGTCCCAATCTTCAATCAGGTGACGGTAATAGTTTTTATATTTGTATTTCAGTTCGCCGATCTCAGACCAGTCATAATCGTCTGAGCCGTAATTATCATTGAGCCACTTGTCAAGCAGATGATGCTTGTACGACGCTTCGGGATAGTCAAAACCGTTATCGTCCTTGCCGTTCCACATATCCTCCCAGATTTCAGTTTCAATGTAGTCACGGTCAAGGTTTTCGGCAGCGTGAGCCGTCATATTTGTACAGAGTACAAGTGCGGTGCAGAATGCCGCTGTGATAATTTTTTTCATGAGTTACTGCTCCTTTACTGAATTTTTCTATGTCTAACACGCAAGCCGTTAAGCTCAATATCGGGATTTCCCACGATATAGTAACGCTTTCCGTTATGTTCAATACGGCTTGTCCGCCACTTGTATTTTTCGTCCCAATCATCGTAGAAATAATACTCGATGCCGTCTCCGCAATGATATTCATGGTACTTGTCCTCATAGTACCCCTGAGCATTGAACGACAGCACACCCTCTCCGATGATCTCACGCTGCCGATACAGGAGCGTATAGTAAATGTCGCACAAATGGCGCATAACAGTCTGATACTCGTCAAGGAGCTGCAATTCATCGGGATCGGTGATTTTGTCAAAGTCCTTAATGCATGACCAATCCTCATATCTGTCATATTCTGTGACTTCCACCATTTCTTTGATGCCGATTCCCAGCTTGCGGAGCATCGTGTCAAGTTCCTTTACTGTGATTTCTTTCATAATCATAACCTCTCTATCCTATGTATTCCTCAAAAGTTGATACTGTGCGGAAAATAATGCGGTTATTCACCCAACGCTGTAAACGTCTGACATGATCCTGTCCCGTAGTATGAGCCTTATCATAGACCATAATATACGGATTGTACCCCATATCCCTGAGCGTGTAAACTCGCTCTAAGTCCTGTTCAAACGTGGTATTGAAATTGACAAGCACGAACACGGACAATTTGCGATATCCCCATTTCGTAATGTCTTTGAACATCTGAAATTTCGGGAGGATAATGTCCTTATCTTCGTATCTGTCCCATGCAAAATGAAACGTCCTGACTTTGAGTCTGCTTATCATTTCCGCTTTTTCCTCGGTCATAAGGCGAATATCAAGTCCCTAATTGATGTCGATGTATGCCTTGCTGTCAATGAGCTGCATTAACAACTCTTTCCATTCGGGACAGGCAAGGATATTCGGATCGCAAAGCACGATATTTTTCTGATCTCTCCAAAATTCTGCGAGATCAGCGACTTTCACGGAGCATTTACCCTCTTTGGCAGCTACATGACAAAAATCGCAGCCTCTCGTCAAAAAGCCGTATGCGGTGTCTCTGGTCATTTCGGGATACAGGCTATAATCTGGATATATATGTTCGATCTTGTATGGCAGGTCATTATCTGCTGATTTATCGTATATCTCCTTGCTGTCCACCAGCCTTATAGCGTAACCGCTGCCGCCTTTGATAATCTTGTCCGCATTGATCGGATAGGGATAATCCTCGGTGAAGCTGAACACCTTTGACATATATACTATGTCAAAGTGTTCGTTTATCATTGGTTCGTACCACTCCACGCTGTCCCCCTGCGATTTATGCCATGCTGACAGCTTCATCAATGGCAGATTAGGATAATGGTGTCCGTCAACATCAATCAAACCTATTTTCATTCGTCCTCGCTTATGTTTGCAAAATAAAATGCAAGTGCCTTTTCAATTGTCTCGCTGATTTCTTTAGCCTTAGTTTCCACGCCGAAATACTTTCTGTATGTATCATTGCTGATTTTCACACTCTTAGGCTTTTGCCTGACCTCAATCGCACCTGTGATGATACGGATCATGGTGTCATGATCAATATTGCCCTCGCCGTCGGCAGCTTCAGGGAGCGATTTAGCTTTTTTCATGTCAATCTTGAAGTCCTCCGCTTGTTCAGCGACTTCTGCCTGAGTTTCGGCTGACAGGAAAGACAGCTCAACTCCTGCCCTGATAGCAATATCGACGCTGTCCACAAGTGCCTTCAGTTCGTCAATGAGCTTGTCAATGCGTATCAGACGAATGACAGAAACCTTGCTTAGTCCGTACTCAGCGCCGACTGCTTTGCCGCTGTCCAACTTTGACTCCAGTGGGGTCAAAGTTGAAATATCAGTTTCGGAGTTTTCAAAAAGTGCAAGCTCCCTCAGAATGTCGTTTCGCTTGTCTTGAGAGAACATCTTACTGTGACGCAAAGCAATAACAGCAGCCTGTTCGCTGATGCGCAGATCATCAAAATTTCTTTGGATCACATTTGATTCAATGACATACATTTCTGCTTCATCTACGGTCAAACCCGTCTTGATGATAGCCGGAACGGTCGGCAGTCCAGCGAGTTTTGAAGCGTTCCAGCGGTTGTGAACAATGAGGATTTCGTAACCCTCGCCGTCAGGCTGAACGATGATCGGAGAAAGTACGCCGTTTTCCCTGATGCTCTCGATCATATCTTCAAGCCGTTCGCCCGTGTACATCTCAAATTTATGATTGTGGTAGGGGTGAAGCTGATCGCACGTAATCTGCTGAACTGCGGTCTGGGCAGGTGCAGAGAGCATCGCTCCCAGATCAAACTGCGGTGTATTCATTTTCTCGACTTCCTTTCCGTATCAGCAAGCTGTTTTCTCAGCTCACGATTATCAATGTCAAGCTCCATGATCTTTGATCTGAGCAGTTTAATCGTCACATCGGCACGAACGATCATATCTGCAAATTTCAGGAGCGTGAGCTTATACCTCCGCTGATTATAGTGAAATTCGTAGCAGAGCCTTTCTAAGAGCCCGTCACGGCTCTCGGATAAACTCTCGATGATATTGCGTGAGGTTTCAACAACGGCTTGCGTGAGGTCGGAATTGAAATATTCGTCAAGCTCGCCCTCATCGTGCGGATTGAACAGCCAAGGTATCTTGTCGGTATCAAACTGCTTCATCACTTGTCCTCCTCGTCAGTGCAGTAACTTAGAACGTTCTGCAACTGGATATAAATGCCAGAATATTGGTCATGTTCCTCGCCGTCACTGTTCATCATTGCTTCAAGGAAGTGAGATTTTGCATCTTCACGGCTGTCCCATACACGCCTCTGTCCATTGCATACCGTAGTCACCTTACGACTGCGATTCATCGCTAATTCGGGAGTTTTTAACATCTTGAAAGTACCTCCGTTGCAAGATTATCATATTCTTTACCTAATTTGTGAGCCGTCATACAAAGCGGTGTGCCATTTTCGGAGCTTTTGGCAGCTTCAACGGACTTGCTGATTTGTGTATCAAACAGCGTATATCCGTACTTTTCGTGAAGCTCCGCAAGAGCCTTTTTGCTCACGCTTGTGCGGTCAACCATTGTCGGCAGAACGCCGAGCATACTCAGTTTTGGATTGATCGCCGTCCTGATCTGCTCATAAAGAGCATTGAGAGCCTGCAATCCGTCAAGGCTGAATTTCTGCGTCTGGACGGGAACAAGAAGCCTGTTTGCAGCCGTGAGAGCGTTGATAAGAAACGTTCTAAGTGACGGCAGACAGTCGATTATCACGAAGTCATAGCCGTAAATATTGTCCTCTGAAAGTATTCTGCGGAGTATCGTTTCCCTCGATAATGCCGTTGACATCAGCGTTTCAGAGTTGGCAAGGTTGATGTCGGAGGGAATGTAGTCTACTCCTGCGGTTTCGCTGTGACGTATCACCGACTGCACAAGCTCGGAAGTGATCGGTCTACCTGTGCAAGCGGTCATGACAAGCTGTGTGAGCGTGGGATTGCCGTTCGGCTCATATTTCAAGTATTCGCTGAGATTTGCCTGTGGGTCAAAGTCTACAAGCAATATTTTCTTGCTGTGTTTTAAAGCAAGTGCAGCTCCAAGATTGTAAGCCGTCGTTGATTTGCCGCAGCCTCCCTTTTGATTGCTAACCGAAATAATATCCATTTTCATATCCTCCTTGTGATTTTGGCTTAGAACAGCGAATCGTTCTCTATTCCGATGTAGGGATTGCCGTAGTCGCTGTTGGTAGATGGAGCGTTTTTCTTACCGCCTGAGAAGTGGATCTCCTCGACTTTGACCTCATTAGAGGAACACTTCTGACCGTCCTTTTCATAGCGGTTGATATGTACTGCACCAACAAGAGTGATTATATCGCCCTTGCCGAACTAATCGGCTACTACATCAGCGTTGCGATTCCATGCGATGCAGTCGAAAAAATCAACCTCAGATTTCTCCTCCCCCTTGCGTTTCGGACGTTCACAGGCAATTAAAAACTTGCAGTAACGGCTTTCTCCTGCGGTCTTGATTTCGGGGTCGGCAGTCATTCTGCCTGCGACTAAAAATTTGTTTAACATAGGGGTTCCTACCTTTCATTGTTTTGGGGTTGTGGTGTTCTGTTGTGACTTTATCATACTATTCTTTAGGCTTAAAGCCAAGTATAATTTTAAGGAGAAATTGATCTTTGTAGGAGCGCAGCATTTCAAGGGCGATTTTGGATATTCCCCAGTGATGTTTTCACAAATTCTTCGTTATGCTTGACTTTAAGCCTAATATGTGGTAGAATAAAAAAAAGCACAATTTTAAGGGGGAATACGCTTGTTTACGCATAAATGTGAGCTGTGCGGAATGGAGTTTGAGAGCAAGTCCAATCGTGCGAAATACTGTTTCTACTGCCGTGATAAGGCACAGGTCGCTCGTAACCGTGCTTATGCCGAAAAGAAGAAGTCCGGCACTTCCGTTCCGCTTGGAAGTGAGCAGATATGCCCGATCTGCAAGAAGCCGTATACCGTCACTTCTGGTTCACAGAAATACTGCAAGGACTGTACCAAAAAGGCTGTTAAGAAGAAATCCCCCGATGCGGAATATATCAAGGAAAATTACGATTATATCCGCTTTAATGTCCCCAAAGGCGAGGGCGATGCTATCAAGACTTATGCTCAGGAAAATGGAATGACAATCAAGCAGTTGTTGATGACGGCATTGGAGGAGTACAAGAAAAATCATGAATAAGAAATTAAAAAAATTCAAGAAATTCTACTGCCGTAAGCATACTTTTTACGGCCCATGTGATAAATGTGAAGCATTAAATGGTGCTTGTGATTATCAAGGTGTATTTGACAGGGAGAACAAATCCAATTTTAATCCCTGCCCAATATGTGAATATAAGAATACTGACAAATGCGATGTATGCCGTGTTGTCAGAAAATCAAAACAAGGAGAGAGAAACAATGAAAATTGAACATATTGCTTTATATGTAGATAACTTAGAAACTGCGAGAGATTTTTTTATAACGTATTTTAACGCCAAGAGCAATGTTCGCTATCATAATGCTCAAACAGGATTTTATTCATATTTCTTATCCTTTGAGGACGGTGCAAGACTTGAAATAATGAAAAAACCTAACATTGCAGATATGGGTAATAAAACCTCTCGCATGGGTTATGCTCATATTGCTTTCAGTGTAGGAAGTGCCGAGAAAGTAAACCAACTGACCGATAAATTAAGAGCAAATGGATATACAATTAGCAGCGAACCTCGTACAACCGGCGATGGTTATTATGAAAGCTGCATACTTGATTTAGAGGGAAATCAGATAGAAATTATCGTATGAGATTTTGCAAATGATAGCTTTGGAGGAGTACAAAGCTAATCATGAGTGAATTATAGGTGAATTAAAATGACTAACCCATGGGAAGATATTGACTTAGATTCATATGAAAAGCACATGAGTTTAGGAAACGTATTTCAGCTTCAAGCATTGAATAAAATGATGAAGGAGCAGTTTTACTCTTATCCTATAAAGTCAATTATGATATTGGGGATAGCTAGCGGAAACGGTTTAGAGCATATAGATAAGCATATTATCAAAAAAGTATACGGTGTTGATATAAGCAAAGATTATTTGAATATGAGTGTAATTTGTTATCCCGAATTACAGGATATATACGAACCTATCCAGTCGGATTTAACACAAAATACTTCAAATTTACCTCATGCTGATTTGTTAATAGTAAATTTATTTATTGAGTACATCGGTTATGAATGCTTTCAAAGGGCAGTGGAGCAGATCTCTCCTGAATATATATCTGCAATCATTCAAATCAATACAGATACGGACTTTGTATCTGATTCACCATATATTCATGTATTTGATCGCTTAGATGAAGTGCATCATCAAATGGAAGAAAACGATTTGGTTATTGCTATGGAACATATCGGCTATATAAAGATTATCACTAAAACTGAA
>CAJKFZ010000044.1 GCA_905199285.1 uncultured Ruminococcus sp. | reverse complement strand
GACATATTTTTATAATCAATGTAAAAAAAATCTTTTTCTCCCAACGTCTGGTGAATAGAACCGATAACAAAATCAAGTCTTTCATCAGAAACAATTTTCTCGGCAATTTCGAGATCATGTATCGCCTGTCCCATTTCAGTTCCGCAGATAAGATTTAATTCAGAACCGTATTTTTCTTTAAGAGCGGTAACGGCATTCAGCGAATTTTCAAAATCCCCGGCATAATTAAAATAATCGAAATTTTCGGTATTTTCATAATGATCTTCCGTAAACCAGCAGTTGCATTCGCAGTGATCGGTTATAGCGTAGGCTTTAAGTCCAAGCTCTATGGCACGGTTTATCATTTCATTTATATCCGCTTCAGAATCCATAGAAAACTGCGTATGTGTGTGACAGTCTATTAAATTCACAGGCTTCATCCTCCCCAAATATTTTTATTTTCCTTTTATTATAACACATTTCTTTGAAAGTTTCCACACTTTTTTCAAAGTTTACTTATTAAAAAATAAAATTATATATAGGTCTTTCTTTTTCTGTAAAGATATGGTATAATAGAATATATATTATTCTTCGGAGGTTTTTAACATGAGAGCAGTTGTAACTGTAATTGGTAAGGATACCGTTGGTATTCTTCATAAAGTAAGCGGTATATGCGCTGAATTCAACGTAAACGTTATCGAGGTAACTCAGAGCGTTTTACAGGATATGTTCGCAATGATAATGCTTGTGGATATTTCCGGAATCAACGGCGATTTCTCCGCTCTTGTGGACAGAATGACATCCCTCGGAACGGAGCTTGGTCTTTCTATTCATACAATGCATGAGGACATTTTCAACTCCATGCACAGCGTTTAATGAAAGGAAGTCCGCTTAATGCTTAATGTATATAATATTCTTGAAACTATACGAATGATTCAGGACGAATGTCTTGATATCAGAACAATAACCATGGGAATCTCTCTTCTCGACTGTATTGATACCGACATCGACAAGGCCTGCGAAAAGGTTTACAATAAAATTGTTGACCGTGCCAAAAATCTTGTTCCTGTCGGTCAGCAGATTGAAAAGGAATACGGAATACCGATAATCAATAAGAGAATTTCAGTTACTCCTATTGCTATGCTTGCGGCAGCCTGTCCGAATGAAAGTCCGGTCAAGTTCGCAAAAGCGCTGCAAAGAGCTGCCGATACCTGCGGCGTTAACTTCATCGGAGGCTACTCCGCACTCGTTCACAAGGGATTCAGCGCCGGAGATATGGCTCTTATCAAGTCGATTCCGGAAGCTCTTGACGTTACTCAGAATATCTGCTCGTCTGTCAATATCGGTTCAACAAAATCCGGTATCAATATGGACGCCGTAAAGCTTATGGGCGAAATAGTCAAAGAATCTGCTGAGAGAACTGCCGACCGTGACTGTATCGGTCCTGCAAAGCTGGTCGTTTTCTGCAATGCCGTTGAGGATAATCCCTTTATGGCAGGCGCTTTCCACGGAGTCGGCGAGCCGGACTGCGAAATTCATGTCGGAGTTTCAGGTCCCGGAGTTGTTCGTGCGGCTCTTGCAAAGCATCCCGACGCTTCTATAAACGAACTTGCTGACATAATCAAAAAGACTGCGTTCAAGATCACACGAATGGGACAGCTCGTTGGCGCAAGAGCATCGGAGCTTCTTAACGTTCCTTTCGGAATCGTTGATCTTTCGCTTGCTCCCACTCCTGCTATCGGCGACAGCGTTGCTCATATTCTTGAGGAAATGGGACTTGAGCAGTGCGGTACTCACGGCACTACAGCTTGTCTTGCTATGCTCAACGACGCTGTTAAAAAGGGAGGCGTTATGGCTTCTTCTACAGTCGGAGGTCTTTCCGGAGCTTTCATCCCCGTTTCAGAGGATGCAGGCATGATAGACGCAGCAGTTGCCGGAACGCTCAGCCTTGAAAAGCTCGAAGCAATGACCGCTGTCTGCTCTGTAGGACTCGATATGATAGTCGTTCCCGGAGATATCACTCCTGAAACTATATCCGCAATTATCGCCGATGAAGCAGCAATTGGTATGGTGAACTCAAAAACAACGGCTGTCCGTCTCATACCTGCCGTTGGAAGAAAAGAGGGAGAAACCCTTGAATTCGGTGGACTTCTCGGAAGTGGTCCTGTTATGCCTATCAAAGATAAATCTTCCGCTAAGTTTATCAATCGTGGCGGACGTATCCCTGCGCCTATGCAGAGCCTTAAAAATTGATTGTTATTTATCAAGGCGGTCATCAGACCGCCTTTTCAGTACATATTGACTTTGTTTAAAAGGAGTATGAATCATGACTATCAAGCCAGCACAAATATCTGATTTTGAAACTATAAAGAATATTACCCGACAGACCATTACATCGGTCTATCCGCATTATTACCCAAGCGGAGCTGTGGATTTTTTCCTTTCGCATCACAGCGATGAGGCTATCCAAAGGGATATTTTAAATGGATATGTATTTGTTTGTTTCTCCGACGAAGAAATTCCCGTCGGGACGGTAACTATAAATTCCAATGAGATAAACCGTCTTTTCGTCCTTCCGGAATATCAGGGAAAAGGCTTCGGAGGTTCGCTTCTTAACTTTGCAGAAAATCGTATTTTTTCGCAATACAGCGAGATTCATCTTGACGCTTCTCTTCCGGCAAAATTAATTTATCTAAAAAGAAATTATACCATTACCCAATCTCATGCTTTAAATACCCCAAACGGGGATTTTCTCTGCTACGATGTAATGACAAAACTTCGCTGATTTTTACGGAGGAGAAAATGGAACTTCATAATATCCCAAAACTTTTCGGAATAAACGCTCATACTGAGATATCTCCGCTGAAAAAAGGTCATATCAATCAGACTTTTCTTGTTGAATGCGATGACACAAAATACGTCCTTCAATCGCTTAACAGAGCGATTTTTAACTCTCCTGAAACTATCATGAGCAATATCTCAAAAATTGAAAAAGCCTTTAAAAATTCCAGGGAAAATCTGATTACAGTTCCGCATTATCTAAACTCAAACGGACGAAATTTTGCAGTGGACGGCAATGAATTCTGGCGAATGTACAAGTATATCCAAAACGGAAAATGCTCACGAAAATATAGCGATAAATGCTATCTCGCCGGACGTTCTTTTGGTACTTTTATAAAAATTACGGCGAACGAAAAACTCTCGCCTGCCATTGAAAATTTTCACAGCTTTGATTCTTATTTTGAAAAGTATTTGAGTTTTCATTCAAATTCAAACAAAGAAAAAATCGGCTGTCCTTTTATTGAAATATTCCGTGAACTAAAAAAGTCCCTGTCAGAAATTTTCACTCCCGACCTTATCCAGAGAAATATCCACGGGGACGCTAAGCTTGATAATATCATTATAGGAAAAACCTGCACTATTATTGATCTTGATACAGCGATGAACGGATTTGCAGCAATTGATTTCGGTGATCTTGTACGCTCCGCCTGCACAATCAATCGTTCGGATCATCTTAAAATTATCAAAAATATTGCTGAGGGATTTGCCGATGGTCTTGACGGAATACTGACTGTTCCAGAAATAAATTCGCTGTATTACGGCATTCTTTACGTTACAGGAGAGCTTGCAATGCGGTACTTCATCAGCTATATAAGCGAGGATAATTATTTTAACGGAAAAACACCGGCAGATTGTTTTCGCCGTGGCTGTGAGCTTATGAGACAGCTTTTATTTTTTAGCATGAAAGAAGAAAAAATCAAAAACATTGTTTTTTCCGCATTTGGTGTCCAAAACGGAAGCTTGTGAATATAATAATACCGAGGGAGGGAATCGAAACTCCCTCCCGAAATCAGACATTTTGTCTAATGGAGGAATATTATATGGCAACTTTTTATAATCAGGCTACGCTGTCGTATAACGGAAACGTTGCAAGCTCCAATATTACCACCGGAGAAATAGTAGAGGTTCTTTCCGCAACAAAAACTCCCATTACCGACACTTATTCATCCGACCGTGATACGGCTTATGTTATAAATCTTGTGAACACAGGCACATCTGCTTTCAATAACATCACTGTTACCGATGATCTTGGCGCATATTCTTTCAGAACACCCTCAACAACAGTTGTTCCGTTGACCTATACCACAGATTCCGTTAAGTATTTCGTTAACGGTGTTCGACAGGCTGACCCTGTTGTAACTTCAACAAGTCCACTCACTATTACCGGAATAAGTATCCCTGCCGGCGGAAACGCTTCAATAGTATACTCTGCAAGAGCAAATCAGTTTGCGCCCCTTGGAGATGGTACGTCCATCAATAATACTGCCACCATAAGTGGTACCGGATTCAGCGATATAACCGCAGCCGCTGAAACAACTCCTGAAAGCGCAGTCTCACTTGCAATAAGCAAATCTCTCAATCCAGCAACTGTTGAGGAAAACGGCGCTGTCACCTATACTTTCCTTATCCAGAATTTCGGCAGCACGGAAGCAACAGCTGCGGACGATATTATTTTCCGTGATAAGTTCGATCCTATTCTCACCAACCTTAAGGCTGAATTCAACGGCGCAACGTGGGATAAAAATACCAACTACACCTATTCAGCATCTACGGGCGAATTCACAAGTCTTACCGAACAGATCACTGTTCCTGCTGCAACTTATACGCAAAATCCAACTACCGGAGCATGGTCGGTTCAGCCGGGTGTAAGCACTCTTGTCATTACAGGAAACATCTAACAGAATCGGATTTAGCTCTGCCGCAATAACGGTGAAGTTTTCCATGAAATAAAATCAGGGCTGTTATACTTATGTGTAACAGCCCATGTCTTTTTTATTCAGTCATTTCAGGTTCTGGCATATACGGATAAACGTCCTCATAAGATTCAATTTCACTTCCGTTTTCTAAGCCGGACGGTATAAGTCCTGTCATATCGCCCCATGAAGCTGACGGACAAACGTATTCAAGTCCGTTTCTTTCAGGCTCGGGAACGGGAATTTTTTTATTGTTTTTAATCATGTCAAAATCATCTCCCCAAGTCTATTCTTCTCAGGAAATAAAAAATTATCACATGAAAAATTTTACTTGCATTTTCTGCAAAAATATGTTAAAATAAAAACAGTAAACTTAGGAGGTATTCCCATGAATAATGAAATTGAAAATGAGTTAGACGAACTTGACGAGGAAAACGAAAATTACATCACCTTAACCGACGATAACGGCGAAGATGTTTCATTTGAAATTCTTGATACTGTCGAATATAAGGAGCGTTTGTTTGCTGTGCTTCTTCCATTTGAGTCTGAAGAGGATGAAGTCGTTATACTTGAGATCCTTCCGGCAGAAGATCCGGAATACGATGACTTCGTTTCAGTTGAGGACGAAAACCTTCTCAATGAAGTATTTGAAGAATTCAAAAAAGCTCATGCTGACGAATTTGATTTTCAGTAAAAAATTTCCCTGTTCCACAATCGGAACAGGGAATTTTTTATTTATAAGCAGTTTCAAATTCATATTCAGCAACAGAAAAATCGTATTTAAGAGGTTCGGATTTAATTTTTTCGGCAAGCTCTGATGCGCTTTGGACATCAAAATTTCCGGTTATAATGGCAGAGCCGGTTTCTATTTTTGTATTGACTATCGGAGCACAAATCAATTCGCCGTTAAACCAAATCGAAAGCGGAATATCAGTTCCTACAAGTTCTTCGGTAACATCAGCAAATATTTCGCCTTCCTCATCATCAAATTTTACTTCAACAGAGAAAATTTTATCACCAAAATTATCGGTCAAAGTTTCATGAGCTTCGACAATATCATCATTGTCAAAAATCAGTTCACTTAACGAATAATCGCTGCCCTTACGAAACTCGATAATATTTTTATCGGTTATCGTTTCAATAAGCTTATCAGCAAAATGATCCTCGTATTTTAAGTCAATCCGGACTGAATCAGAATTGTAATCAACGTATGTCCTGTAGAGGATCTGAAGTTCATCGGCTCTTCTTCCAAAAATTCTTGCCGCTTCATCAAGCTCGCTGTCGGAAATATCCTCATTTGCAGAAAGCAGAATATAGCTGTCGAAGGGATTATTGCTGACAAGTTCAGATGAAGAGGTTATGCTTTCGTTTTTGTCCTCACACGAAGATAATACAGCAAGGATCACAGCCGCCATTACAACAATAATATTAATTTTCCTCATAATCTCCCCCTATAAAGAATCTCCCGTTGGTTAGCACAACGGGAGAATATTGTTACTGCTCTTTATTCAATCTAATTTAATCAAACACAGCCCTGAGCCTTCATTGCTTCAGCAACCTTGAGGAAGCCTGCAATGTTAGCGCCAGCCATGTAGTTGCCCTCAAGACCGTACTCCTTAGCAGCTTCGTCGCATGACTTGAAGATGCTCTTCATGATGCCGTGAAGCTTAGCGTCAACTTCTTCAAATGTCCAGGAAAGTCTCTCGCTGTTCTGGCTCATTTCAAGACCGGATGTAGCAACACCGCCGGCATTAGCTGCCTTAGCAGGACCGTAGAGAAGACCGTTAGCAAGATATATCTCGATAGCCTCAGGAGTTGAAGGCATATTAGCACCCTCGGAAACAACCTTACAGCCATTCTTTACGAGGAGAGCTGCGCTCTCGCCGTCGATCTCATTCTGTGTAGCGCAAGGAAGTGCGATATCGCATGGAACGCTCCAGATGCCCTTGCAGCCTTCTGTGTATGTTGCGTTCTTGTGGGAGGTTCTGTCAACGTATTCCTTGATACGTCCACGCTCAACCTCTTTGATCTGCTTAACGAGATCAAGTTCGATACCGTCAGGATCAACGATATATCCGTTAGAGTCGGAAAGTGTGATAACCTTTGCGCCAAGCTCTGTAGCCTTTTCTGTAGCATAGATAGCAACGTTGCCGGAACCGGAGATAACAACTGTCTTGCCCTCGAAGCTTGTGCCGTTAGCCTTGAGCATTTCGTCTGTGAAGTAGCAAAGACCGTAGCCTGTAGCTTCTGTTCTTGTAAGTGAACCGCCGTATGTAAGTCCCTTACCTGTGAGAACGCCTGTGAACTCGTTTCTGAGTCTCTTATACTGACCAAACATGAAACCGATCTCACGTCCGCCTGTACCGATATCGCCGGCAGGAACGTCTGTATCAGCGCCAATGTGCTTGCAAAGCTCTGTCATGAAGCTCTGGCAGAAACGCATAACTTCTCCGTCGCTCTTTCCCTTAGGATCGAAGTCGGAGCCGCCCTTACCGCCGCCCATAGGGAGAGTTGTAAGGCTGTTCTTGAATACCTGCTCGAAGCCGAGGAACTTAATGATTCCGAGGTATACTGATGGGTGAAGTCTGATACCGCCCTTGTAAGGTCCGATAGCGGAGTTGAACTGAACTCTGAAACCTCTGTTTACCTGAACCTTGCCGTTATCGTCAACCCAAGGAACACGGAACATGATCTGTCTCTCAGGCTCAACGATTCTCTCAAATACGCCAGCTTCTACGAGGTCAGGTCTTTTTTCTGCAACAGGCTGAAGAGATTCAAAAACTTCTGTAACTGCCTGGATGAATTCAGGCTCGCCTGCATTTCTCTTTTTAACTGTTTCTAATAAGTCGATAAGATACTGATTTTTTAACGCCATTGTTAAAAAACCTCCTTTAAAATATTCTGCTTATGCAGTTCAATAAAATTATATCACTCTGTGAATAATTTTGCAATACCATTTTACAGAATTTTTTTAGAAACTCATTTTTTTGGCAATTATAACTAATCACAGTATAAATTTCATCTGATTTTTAATCTTTTTCACAATTATTCAGATACTCGCTCGCCAAATAAAGTGAACCGCAGATAACTGCAACTCCGTTATTTTCAAGAGCAAGTCTTTTAGCCTCAGCTATAGCCTGTTCAAGTGCGGATGATTCCGCATCAGTGCAGAAACCTGCAATATCCGCAACAGTTTCTGCCGGAACGGAATTCGGTGCAAATCCGTCAACCGCAAACAGCTTGTCCGAGTGCTTCGCAATAGTCCGAACACCGTCAATATAGTCCTTAGAATCAACCATTCCCATAACTGTGTAGATTTTTTTTCCTCTTGTTTCAAGATACATAAGGCTCAGTGAGAGCATATTTATTCCAGCCGGATTATGACCTCCGTCAACGATAACAGGCGGTTCTCCGTCGATATACTGAATTCTTCCCGGAACATATGACGTTTCTGCTGCCTTTATAATATTTCCGTCGCTTATTTCAAAGCCCCTGCGTCGGAGATAAAGACAAACTGTTATAGCGGTTTGAGCATTATATTTCTGGTGTATCCCTGCCATACGAGGAGTGAGTTTGACACCCCTGTACATAAATGGTGAAACAAGCCCCCCATCACTGTAGGGAGGACAGGGCTCACATGGAACATATCCTGCTCCGATATTTTCAGCTTTCTCAAGAACGATTTTTTTCACCGATTCACTGTTATCCTCCGACAAAACGACTGCTGAACCGCTCTTGATTATTCCTGCCTTATGAACGGCGATTTCCTCAACAGTTTCACCGAGGATTGCCGTGTGATCGAGAGATATCGACGTTATTACTGATATAATCGGCGGCGGTATAACATTAGTGCAGTCAAGCAGACCGCCGATTCCCGTTTCAAGCACTACAATATCACATTTTTCACGCATAAACCATAAAATAGCTATCGCCATTGTTATCTCAAACTGAGAATATTCTCTGTCCTTTACACTTTTTTTCACAAAGTCTGCTATACTGCAAAGACTTTTTTCATCTATGTCACGACCGTTTATGCGGATTCTGTCCGTATAATGCATAACATACGGCGAAGTGAACTGTCCTGTTTTATATCCCGAATAAATCAGTGCGTTCGATATATATTCTACAGTCGAGCCTTTACCGTTAGTGCCTGCAACATGAACAAATTTAAGCTGTTTTTCAGGATTCCCAACGCTCTCCATAAGCTCCTCGGCACGGGACAGATCGGTAATTCTTCCACCGGATTTGCTGTAGGAATTTATAAAATCCATACATTCGTTTATATTCATATTTCCTCCAAATAATAAAGGGGGATTCTATCCCCCTAACCCCCTGCCAAAGGGACGTACAGTCCCTTTGGAATCCCGGTATTAAATTATTTCCAACACCCTATAAAGGGGAGTTGGAAATAATTAGTGCAGAATGCCCAATAGGACATACATACCTTTAACAGGAATCAGAGGGAAAACATCCTTTTATATTGAACAAATAACCAAAGTAAACGCCGGTATTGATCAATATTCGTAATCAATACAAGCACGATCGGTTTTGACAGTTCCGATAAATTTACCGAATTCAACGTGCACCGGATGTACCTGATATGCATTAAGAGCCGCAATATCGTCAAATTCGCAGATAAGCGCAATAGTGTAATTGCTCTCAGGAGCGTCCTTGGAATTGATAACGACTTCGCCTTTTTTCAGCTCTTTCACCTCAGCAATAACGTTATCAAAACGCTTCTGAGCTTCAAGAGCATTTTCGTATTCCGTCTTTCCGTCTGCTTCCTTGAGCTTGAACATTACAATATGTTTTATCATTATACGTTTCCCCCTTCACAGATTAAAATTAATTACAGTTCTGCATTCAATTGCCCTGTCAATAAGTTCAATCAATCTTGCTATCTCATTCTTACATGAAAACTTTTTTAATTCAATTATAATTTCATCATAATTAAAGTATAAATATTGATAACAAATAAAATCTTCTTCAAACTCATCAAGTTCGCAATAATTCAGCTTAATTTTACCGATTTTGTTCAAACGGTTAAAATACTCAAAAACTCCGCTGCTCCATAAATTTCGGAACTCACTGTCATTCAGTTTCCATGAATATTCTTCAATATTCTCATCACCCAACCAGTCATTTTTCATATCAGCAGCATTTTTGGGTACATAAATTATTTTTCCCATATAATAATTATTTCTTAAAACCCTCAATAGCCTGATTTATCTTAGCCATTTTCTCCTCTGCCTTTGCAAGTTTTGCCTTTTCGGCCTCGATAAGTTTTTCGGGAGCTTTAGCGATAAATCCCTGATTATTGAGCTTTCCGCTGAGGAAATCAATATCCTTCTGAACCTTTGCCTTTTCTTTTTCAAGACGTGCAATTTCCTTTTCCTTGTCAACAAGCTCGTCCATAGGAATGAAAATTCTTGCGGAATCCGTTACGGCGCTTGCTGAATCGGGAATATCGAACTTATCACCTATTTCAACGGCAGAAGCGGAAGCAAGCTTCTCGAAAAATACAGTGCATGAGCTGAAAAGTTCCTTATCGGCAGTTTCAATAAAGAGTTTTGCCTTAACCGACGGAACTACGTTCATTTCCGTTCTTGTATTTCTTACAGCCTTGATAGCTGAAATAACCTTTTCAAATGCCTTTTCCTCTTCTGAATAGTCAATTGAGGCATCGTAAACCGGATAGGATTCAAGTATGATCATAGAGCTTTCATTTGTGAGAACCTGCCATATTTCCTCTGTGATGAAAGGCATGAACGGGTGGAGGAGCTTCAGCATTCCCTGCATTGCCCATACGAGAACTGCCTGAGCCTTTTCCATTGTCTCGCCGCCTGTCTGGATTCTCGGCTTTGTAAGTTCGATGTACCAGTCGCAGTAAACGTCCCAGATAAAGTCGTAGATTTTCTGTGAAGCAACTCCCAGCTCGTATTTATCAAGGTTTTCGTTAACTTCCTTTGCAAGCTGATTAAATTTATTAACGAGCCACTTATCCTCAAGTTCAAGCTCCTCAGGAAGTCCCTTGAACTCAAAGTTTTCGGGAAGATTCATCATGATAAAGCGTGAAGCATTCCAGAGCTTGTTTGCGAAGTTTCTGGCAGCCTTTACCTTATCGTCGATGTAACGCATATCGTTTCCGGGAGAGTTTCCGGTTGCGAGCATAAAGCGGAGAGCGTCTGCTCCGTATTCGTCAATAACTTCAAGCGGATCGATTCCGTTGCCGAGCGATTTCGACATCTTACGTCCCTGCGAATCACGCACAAGACCGTGGATAAGAACCGTATCGAACGGAACTTTTCCCATGTTTTCAAGACCACTGAACATCATTCTGATAACCCAGAAGAAAATGATATCATATCCCGTAACAAGGGTATTTGTAGGATAGAAGTAATCAAGATCTTCCGTTTTTTCAGGCCAGCCAAGAGTCGAGAAAGGCCAGAGAGCCGAGCTGAACCATGTATCAAGGGTATCAGGGTCCTGTCTCATCGGCTTGCCGCACTTTGGACAAACTGCTCCATCCTCTTTGGTAACGACCATTTCGCCGCATTCATCGCAATAAAACGCCGGGATCTGATGTCCCCACCATATCTGACGTGAGATGCACCAGTCACGGATATTATTGAGCCAGTGGAAGTAAATTTTGTCAAATCTTTCGGGAACAAATTTTGTATCGCCGTTCTTTACTGCGTCAATAGCAGGCTGTGCAAGCGGAGCCATTTTAACGAACCACTGTGTAGAAACCTTCGGCTCAACCGTTGTTCCGCAGCGATAGCAAGTTCCGACATTATGACTGTATTCCTCGATTTTAACGAGTGCGCCCTCTGCCTCAAGGTCTTCAACGATCTTCTTTCTTGCCTCGTATCTGTCCATGCCTGCATAAGCCGGATAATCGTCGGTAATTGTTGCATCGTCGTTCATAACATTGATGATCGGGAGACTGTGTCTGAGTCCGACCTCGAAATCGTTCGGGTCATGCGCAGGAGTAATTTTAACAACGCCTGTTCCGAAGTCCATTTCAACGTAATCATCAGCAACAATTGGTATCTCTCTGTGAACTATAGGAAGAATTACCGTCTTGCCAACGAGATCTTTATAGCGCTCGTCCGCAGGATTTACTGCAACAGCTGTATCGCCGAGAAGAGTTTCCGGACGTGTTGTAGCAAGCTCAAGATAGCCGTCACTGTCCTTTATCTTATAACGGAGATGCCAGAAGTGACCTGCCTGATCTTCGTAAGTAACCTCTGCGTCTGAAAGCGATGTCTTGCATTTAGGACACCAGTTGATTATTCTTTCACCTCTGTAGATAAGTCCTTTTTCATAATATTTAACGAAAACTTCCTTAACTGCCTTTGAGCATCCCTCGTCCATAGTGAAACGCTCTCTCGACCAGTCGCATGATGAACCGAGCTTTTTAAGCTGTTCGACGATACGTCCGCCGTACTGTTTTTTCCACTCCCAAGCTCTTTCCATAAAGCCGTCACGGCCTAAATCCTCTTTAGTAACGCCCTCTTTGCGCATTGCTTCAACGATTTTAGCCTCCGTAGCGATAGCGGCATGATCGGTTCCCGGAAGCCAAAGTGCAGAATATCCGCTCATTCTCTTCCAACGGATAAGAATATCCTGAAGAGTTTCGTCAAGAGCGTGTCCCATATGAAGCTGTCCCGTTATGTTCGGAGGAGGAATTACTATCGTGTATGGATTTTTTTTCGGGTCAACTTCTGCACGGAAGCAGCCTTTTTCGTTCCATGCAGCATAGATTCTGTCCTCGAAATCCTTCGGATTATAGGACTTTGCAAGTTCTTTTGCCATTGGTATTTCTCCTTTTGTAAATTATTTTTGTAAATAAAAAAGCCCCGAACCGTTTAAGGTTCAGGGCGAACGATGTCCGTGTTACCACCTGAATTCAGAGCATATGCTCCGCACTCTGCAAGGTCTTACAACCTACCTCTCTGTAACGTGAGAACACGCCGCCGGCTACTGTAAATATGTTCACCGACAGAACTCGGAAGCTACTTCAGCAAATTCCTCATACCGCTTTCCACCTTTTCAGCGGCTCTCTGTGAATCGGAAACAAGCCTACTCCTCTTCGTCATCGTTTTTGAAATATGATATTATTATACATGATTTTTTGAAAGTTGTCAAGGAATTTTTTCAACACTTTGGAAACCCGGTATCAATCTATCTGGATCCATCATCTAAGAAATTCGAGATAGATTCCGATTTTCTCAAACTACTTCTGATATCCGATATTAATTCTACAATAACGATGCCTGTAATAAATCCTACAATAATAAAAATAACTATTGCTAACCAAACTATCAATACTGGTTCTCCACCAATACCCATTGCTTACACCTACTTTGTAAATCACCTAAAAATCATTAATGCCGCATCCCCAAAAATTATGTGGTACACCATCAATTTTCTACTTTCCTATCTTCTCAACCTTCATAAGATTAGTCGTACCCGAAACTCCAAGCGGAACTCCGGCAGTTATAGCAACAAGGTCGCCGTCCTCAACAAGGCGGTGAGATTCAGCAGCTTCAACAGCAGCGGCAAAAAGCTCGTCTGTACTCTTTTTCTCATCAATGATATAAGGAATAACGCCCCAGCTCATATTCATCTGACGGCAAACGACTTCACTCATAGTACAGCTTATAATAGGACATCCAGGACGGTATTTCGAGATAAGTCTCGCCGTCTGTCCACCGAGAGAAACCGTAATTATCGCTCTTGCATTGAGGTCATGAGCAGTCGTTACCGTAGCATGAGCAATAGCCTCTGCAATGTTTCCGTTAGGTTCGGTACGGCGGGCGGAGAATCTTGCTTTGTAGTTGATGTTATTTTCAGTAGTTTCCGCAATAAGAGCCATAGTTTTAACGGCTTCAACAGGGAAATCTCCAGCGGCAGTCTCTCCCGAAAGCATGATAGCGCTTGTACCGTCGTAGATAGCGTTTGCAACGTCGGTTATCTCCGCACGTGTCGGACGTGGATGCGTTATCATTGATTCAAGCATCTGAGTTGCTGTAATAACCTGTCTGCCGGCATTATATCCCTTTTTGATGATGGATTTCTGAATTGCCGGAATCTGCTCGAACGGTATCTCAACGCCCATGTCTCCTCTTGCGACCATAATTCCGTCAGCAGCTTCGAGGATCTCATCAATATTTTCGACACCGTCTATATTCTCGATCTTCGCAATAATTCTCACATCGAACCAGCCGAGACTCTGTGTGAATTTTCTGAGGTAATTTATATCGGCAGCAGAACGTACAAAGCTTGCAGCGATGAAATCGTATCCCATTTTTGCACCGAATTCGAGGTCGTCCATATCCTGTGAACTGAGATAAGGCATAGAAAGCTGCACTCCCGGAACGTTTATACCCTTATTATCAGAAAGGATTCCCCCATGGATTACACGGCAGGTTATTTCAGTTGCACTGACCTTTTCTGCGATAAGCTCGATAACTCCGTCGTTTATAAGGATTCTTGTGCCGATACTGACATCTCTCGGAAGCTTTTTAAAGCTGATGCTTCCGACAGTATTGGTGCATGGAACGTCATCCGTAGTAAGAGTGTAGATATCGCCGTCAAAAATTTCAACAGGCTTGCTATCAACAAATTTACCGAGACGTATCTCCGGTCCTTTTGTGTCAAGAAGCGTAGCGATAGGAAGATCGAGTTCTTTTCTCAGCTTTTCGATCACTCTGAAACGTTTCTCATGGGTTTTATAATCTCCATGTGAAAAGTTGAAACGTGCAACGTTCATTCCGGCGAGCATAAGCTCTCTCATTATATTTTCGTCATCAGTTGCAGGACCGATAGTACATACGATTTTAG
>CAJKFZ010000043.1 GCA_905199285.1 uncultured Ruminococcus sp. | reverse complement strand
GAGCAACTGACTCTTAATCAGTGGGTCCTGGGTTCGAGTCCCCGATGGTGCACCAGATGGCCCGTTGGTCAAGCGGTTAAGACACCGGCCTCTCACGCCGGTAACACCAGTTCGATTCTGGTACGGGTCACCATTATAAATAAATCGGTGTTTATGGCAACGAGGTCACACCCGTTCCCTTTCCGAACACGGAAGTTAAGCTCGTTTACGTTGATGATACTTGGCTGGTGACGGCCTGGGAAAGTAGAAAGACGCCGATATTTATATTCCTCCTTAGCTCAGTCGGTAGAGCACTCGGCTGTTAACCGAGTTGTCGCCCGTTCGAGCCGGGCAGGGGGAGCCAAAGAGATCAGTGAATTTCATTGATCTCTTTTTTATTTATATTTTCAGGATGGTGTATTACTATGAATACAAAGAAACTGATAAGCATTGTTGTAGTTTTTTGTCTTGCCATAGTAGGTTGGTCGATATACAGAAGTCATAATACAAAATCAGGAAAAACACCCCAAAATGACTATAAAAGCATCGAAACATTGCATAAAGAAATGGAGAAAATTTCTAAGTCTGCCTCTGTTTATGATTTGGGTGACAACAGTATATGGCATGTTTATGAACTTGGTCTTATGTATGAAAGGGATGACGAGTTCTTCAAACAGCTTAGCCGTGATCTTGGAAGCAATTTCAAATGGAAGCTTTCTAACGGTGATTCTCTTTTCATAGGAATACTCCCGTATAGAAATAGTTATCGTATATATGCAGGAACTCCCGATGATGAGCATATGCTTTATCCGGAGTGGAATTACTCCGAGTTAGAAGAAAAATGATTCGTTTTTAATGAAATTTAGAAAACCGATAGTCGAGAAATCACGTATTATCCCCATTCTACTAACAGTCGATTGACATTGTAATCTGATATACTGTATAATAAACTCATAATATTATTATAGATTGTGAGGGTGTAGTTATGAATTTAGAAAAAATGGGAAAACTTATTGCCGAATTAAGAAGAGAAAAGAAAATGACTCAGAAAGATTTGGCTGAGCAGCTTAATATTACGGATAAGGCTGTTTCAAAATGGGAGAGAGGGTTAAGTGGACCTGATATTTCCTTGCTTACGTCTTTAGCAGATATTCTTGAGATAACAGTAAGCGAACTTCTTAATGGTGAGAAAAAAGTTTCTGTAAACGAAGAAATCGAAGAAAATTTAAATAATGCAATTACTTATACTGAGAAGATCGTAAGTCAGAAAAATAATAAATTTCGTAGTATTTGTGCTGGGTTATTCTCTGTGAGTTTATTTGTTGCGTTTATTGTTTGTGTAATATGTGATTATTCAATATCGCAGAGGCTAAGCTGGTCGCTTTATCCGATAAGCTCCATGTTTTTCGCATGGATAGTAATATTTCCATTAATCAGACTTCCAAAGAACGGAGTAATGGTTTCGCTGATCTCTTTGAGTTTATTTATAATTCCTTTTCTTTATGTGATGGACAGACTTGTTAAAACAAGCAAATATATTTTGCCAATAGGAATAAGAGCATCAATTATTTCAATTTGTTTTTTATGGATTATCTATGGCTTATTTAAGTTCTTTCAGAACAGAACGTTACTTGCTTTAGGTATAGCTTTTATTTTAGGAAGTGCGTTCTGCTTACTTATAAATACAGTCGTTTCAAAAGTTCTCCTTGAGCCTATTATTGATATCTGGGATATTTTTTCATGCATATTGTTGCTGAGTGCAGGTTTTTTCTGTTGTATTAAAGACGGGCGAAAAAGAAATAGTCTGTTTGTAAATTCGAAAGGTGTGCAGTAAGATGTTTATAGTAGCTGGATGTATCGCAGTTCTGATCGGTATTTTCTTTTGTTATTTGCACAAAAAACGTATTGAAAATTCTGAAACATATCATGGAATTATAATAGAAATACAGGAAAAGATCGTGTGCCGTGGAGGTTTTATCCGAAAGGATTTCTGTCCACTCGTAAAATACAGCAATGGCTCTAAAAATATTATTGCCGAGCATTATAATTATATGAAATCAATTAATCTTAATCACAGCAAGGGTGAAACGGTTCTTATAAATGTCGATCCTCAAATGCCAAAGAGTTTTTATTTCGTCGATGAAGATACAAGAGTGTCTTACGAAGCTGTAGCGGCATTTGCTGTCGGAGCAGCTTTTATTGCTGTTGGAATTATAATGGAAATCTTAATCTTATCATAACAAAAGCTGTTGCTAATGCAACAGCTTTTTTATAAAAGTTATTCTGTTTCTTTTGGATGATTTAACCGATCTTAGGAAGCTGGTCTGTAGACTTTTTGATCTCTTCATCAGTCGGGATATAATCGCCCATTTTGCCGTCGTTGAAAGCGGCATAAGCGTACATATCGAAGTAGCCGGTTCCGGTAAGACCGAAGAGAATGGTCTTTTCCTCGCCAGTTTCCTTGCATTTAAGAGCCTCGTCAATGGCAACCTTGATAGCGTGGCTGCTTTCCGGAGCGGGGAGGATTCCCTCAACTCTTGCAAACTGCTGAGCTGCGGCAAAAACGGAAGTCTGTTCAACTGCAACTGCTTCCATTAAGCCCTGATCGTAAATTTCTGACAGAACCGAGCTCATTCCGTGGTATCTGAGTCCGCCTGCATGGCTTGCTGACGGCATAAATCCGCTTCCGAGAGTGTACATTTTCTGAAGAGGACAAACCTTACCTGTATCGCAGAAGTCGTAAGCGTAAACACCTCTTGTGAAGCTCGGGCATGAAGCCGGCTCTACAGCGATGAAGCGGTAATCAGCTTCTCCACGAAGCTTTTCTCCCATAAACGGAGAAATAAGTCCGCCGAGGTTAGAACCGCCTCCAGCACAGCCAATGATGATATCAGGCTTGATTCCGTATTTATCCATAGCAATTTTTGATTCCATACCGATTATGGACTGGTGAAGCAGAACCTGAGCAAGAACGCTTCCGAGAACATAGCGGTAGCCCTCACGGGAGGTTGCAGCTTCAACGGCTTCTGAAATAGCACAGCCGAGGCTTCCGTTTGTGTCAGGGAATTCAGCAAGGATCTTTCTTCCGACTTCCGTTGTGTTAGAAGGAGACGGAGTTACGCTTGCGCCATAGGTTCTCATAACCTCACGGCGGAAAGGCTTCTGCTCGTAGGAGCATTTAACCATATAAACATTGCAGTCGAGGTCAAAATATGAGCAAGCCATAGAAAGAGCAGTACCCCACTGTCCTGCGCCTGTTTCGGTAGTAACGCCTTTAAGTCCCTGCTGCTTAGCGTAATAAGCCTGAGCGATCGCAGAATTAAGCTTGTGGCTTCCGCTTGTATTATTTCCCTCAAACTTGTAATAGATTTTTGCCGGAGTTCCGAGTTTTTTCTCAAGGCAGTAAGCTCTTACGAGCGGTGAGGGACGATACATTTTATAGAAATTCTGAATTTCCTCCGGAATAGTGATATAACGGTCAGTTTCGTTAAGTTCCTGAGCAACAAGCTCATCGCAGAAAACGTGACCAAGCTCTTCGGCTGTTACAGGCTTTCCTGTAGCCGGATTAAGAAGCGGTGCAGGCTTTTTCTGCATATCGGCACGAACATTATACCATTCCTTTGGCATTTCGTTTTCTTCAAGATAAATTTTGTATGGAATTTTTTCGTTTGACATAATAATTACTCCTTTTACTTGCCGGAAAAACGAAAAGCCTCCGTTCCGGCATAATAATGAAATGCCGGGACAGAAGCTGAATAATCATCTTTCTGCGGTGCCACCCTGCTTGACGCACAAATACGTCCACTCTGCACGTTCTTTTTCAAACGCCGGTTTTGATAACGCAGACCTGCTGCGGCTTACCTAATGAATCGGTTAAGATATTTCAGTTCGCCCTCGGAAGTCCATTCACAACTGAACCGTATATCTGCTCGCACCAAACGCAGACTCTCTGGTATACAATTTCAGAAGCTACTTACTCTTCTTCAACGGTTTATATATATAAATATATCATTATTATATTGTTATGTCAAGAGTCCTGTGCGTTTTTTGATGATATGCACAAAGTAAATATTACTGATTTGTGCTATTTTCTGAAAAAAGTTTGCAAAAACCCTTTTATTTTTAATGGAAAAATGTTATAATAGATACAGTTTCTTATTTTCCATCAGGACGGTGTTTATCTCTGGTTGTGGAAATGCTTTCTTCGCTCCGCTTGATAAGGTTAAGAAGTGACGATGAATACTGAGCATAATCCTTTTGAAGAGTAGCCGTTGTTACATAAAGCGTATCGAAATTATCAACGCAGTCGTTTCCGTCAAGGGCAATGCCGCTTGAAGCTGCTTTAATATTTGCTTCGCTCATTGAAACAATAGCGTTTGCACTGTCGTTAGCGATAACTTTAGGTATCTTGAAAAGCTTTTGGTCATTGTTAGGATTAGCGTTGTAGATGATTCTGAAAAGCTTATAAACCGAAAGCATAAGATAAGACGCAACCTCTTTAATAAGAGTTATGCTGCCTGATTTCTGAGCAAGACTGAAAAGCAGACTGATCGAATTGTTTATGATTCTTCGGTTGAAATTGATTATCTCCGGTGACGGCATTTTAAGGGTATTATTTCCGTCGTCATCAGGAATATCCTCGATAGAGATTATTTTTCCCTCCGGTTCAGGAGTTCTTCCAAGAAGATAATCGCACGATACGTTATAATAATCTGCAATTTTTACAAGGAAATTCAATCCGCATTCACGGATTCCCTTTTCATAATGTGAAAGCAGCGCCTGAGAGATGCCAAGATCGGTTGCGGCCTGCTTCTGACTAATGTGGCGTTCTTTTCTTTGTAAAGTAATGATTCTTGCAAAATCGGAATTCATAAAAAGTATCCTCCAAAAATAAAAAAATATCAGCAGTATTATTATAATACAAAATGTATAATAAGTAAATATGTCTGTGCATTGAAGAATTATTATTTTTTCGACGTTTTTTTGTGAGATTTGTCAATGAATAGAAAATTAACGCATTTTTTTGTGCATATCGTCTTACAGAAGTAAGCCGGATTCAGCCGAAGATTTGTAAAAAGAGATTTTTAGAGGTTGCCTTAAGATGTTCGCCGTCTAAAAGGTATTAAATATGAAAGGAATGTTAATATGAAAGGTTACCGTATAAGCATTATCCGTCATGGACTGACGGAGGCTAACGAAAAAGGCATTTATATCGGAAAAACCGATCTTCCGCTTTCTCAGAAAGGAGCAGGAGAACTTGCATCCAAAATGGATGAGTTCGATTATCCGTCTGTCCATAGAGTATATTCTTCTCCATTGAGGAGATGCACAGAAACGGCGGAGATTCTTTTCCCTTTTACGCAAATGTGTACTGTTGACGATTTAAGAGAGCTTGATCTGGGCGTTTTCGAGAATAAAAGCGTTGACGAACTCGTTGACCGTGATGACTATAAAGCTTGGCTCAGAGGCGGAAAAGATTCACGTCCGCCGGAGGGAGAAAGTCTTGAAGAGCTTTCTGCGAGAACTTTCAAGGCTTTGCATGAAATAATCATGGACATGATGAATGACGGTCTGACACATTGTGCTCTTATAACTCACGGCGGAGTTATTTCAAATATGCTCAGCGGTTTCGGAATCCCGAAATATGATCCGAAACAGCTTAACGCAGAGTTCGGCGAGGGATTTGATATAATAGTTACAGCGCAGATGTGGCTTAATTCTCAGGCATTTGAGATTCTGGGATATTGTCCGTATGACAAAATTCCCGACCCAACGGACGATTATGCGTATAATGACTATATGTGAATTTGCATATTTTCTATGATTTTACACATAATACCATAAATCCAGTCTGGAGGAAAGTATTATGAAAATCAGAGAGCTTACAGCCTTTTCAAAAAAATTACTGAAAAATAAAAAAGCATCGACCATGATGATCTGTATGCTTCCGCTTGCCGCAGAACTTTTCTTTCGTTTTGCAGAAGCTGCAGTTTTCAGTCTTTTGCTTTATTTCGGAGAAATGCCGCCCATAGCTCTTTTCAGCGGAGAAAGCAAGATACAGCTTGCCGTAACTCTTATTGCTTTCGTTCTGAGAACTGCGGTAACTGCTCCTCTTTTATATGGAGCAGCGTATCGTCTTATGGAAATGTGCGACGAGAATAGGAAACGGTCAACTCCGTTTTCAAGAATTCTTATGAGCAGAAGAAATTTCCGAAAAAGTCTTGCAATAATGCTCTGGTCGAAAATTATCGGATTTCTGGCGCTTATTCCAGCTGCTTTTTTCGGTATAAACGCTTATTCTCTGTTTATCAGAAGCCAAAATGTAAGCGGAATTTTTCTGACCTGTCATGCCTGTATGCTCACTATTATCTCGGCAGCTTTCTGGATATCGGTCAGACTTAGTCTTGCGGCAGGATTTTTTCTTGCGGCGCACTTCCCGAAAATGAGTGCGTTTAAAATCATTATATATTCGCTCAGATTCATGCGTGGACGAAAAAAGGAGCTTATGAAGCCGGTGCTGTTCTATATTCCGGTTATGATTACCGTTATCGGAATTCCCTATGCCGTTACAAGGCTTATGACGGCTTATGCGCTCGGAATTTCTATTTACATTAAAGAGGATGAGTATTTTGAAAGAAATAAAGCTGATTGTGGAATCGGTGAAGCCGATAACTCTTCAGACCTTCCTTATCGACCAAAAAGGCGTTTCAAAGCGTCTGCTTACAAAGCTGAAACGTCGGGAGGGGGGAATCATGCGTAACGGGCAGACTGTCCGCAGTATTGACACAGTTTACAACGGCGATGAAATAATTCTCAGTCTTGCCGACGAGAGCTTTCTTGAACCGAACGGTTTACTGAACGTTCCTGTAGCATTTGAAAATGAAAGTCTGATAATATTCGATAAGACCGGAGGAATGCCCGTTCATCCGTCGATAAAGCATCAGGGCGATACCCTTGGGAATTATTTTGCCTATCTTTATCCGGAACTGACTTTCCGTCCTGTAAACAGGCTGGATAAAGATACATCCGGACTGTGCGTTGTCGCTAAAGATCCTTTTGCGGCGAAGCTTCTTCAGGGGTGCTGCAAAAAGATATACTATGCGGCAGTTCACGGAAATATTGACGAATCCGGAACGATAAATGCTCCGATAGCAAGAGAGCGTGAATCAATAATCCTGCGCTGCGTTCGTGGGGACGGACAGGAGGCTGTTACGCATTACAAAAGAATTAAAATGAATCCGCAGTATTCGCTTGCTGAAATAAATCTCGAAACAGGCAGAACCCACCAGATAAGAGTTCACTTCTCGCATATCGGACATCCTCTTGCCGGAGACGATATGTACGGCGGATACAGGACTGATATATCACGTCAGGCACTTCATTGCGGAGAAATTTCGTTTAAAGATCCTGTTTCGGGAGAACAGATTACAGTAAGATCGGAAATTCCGGAAGATATAGAAAAAATATTCAAATAAAAGATTATTATAAGTACAGGAGGAAAATATTATGGAAAAAATAGCAAGCTTTCAGGTAGACCACACTAAATTCGGTGTTGGTATGTATATTTCAAGGATAGACGGCGATATTGTTACATACGATGTACGCATGGTCAAGCCCAACGGCGGAGTGTATATCTCAAATCCTTCGCTTCATACTATTGAGCATCTTTTTGCAACCTTTGCAAGAAATTCACGCTTTGGCAGCAATATCGTCTATGTAGGCCCTATGGGATGCAGAACGGGATTTTATCTTCTCACACGAGGAATCTCTCACGAGGACGCTATTGCTCTCGTAAAAGAAGCTTACGCTTTTATCGCCGGTTACAATGATGAGATCCCCGGTTGTACCGAGGTGGAATGCGGAAATTATCTCGAACACGATCTTGAATCGGCTAAAAAAGATGTTCTGCCTCTTCTGAAAAAGCTGGAGAATTACACCGTTGATATGCTTGATTATTCTTATCATTTTGACAGATAAAGGCTCCTTGAATTTGTGCAAGTATACAAAATTGCGGTTTATTCAGAAAAAATGATATTATTTTCGTTGTATTTTGAGCAGATGTTGCTATAATATTACATTGTAACCGCTTTGTAACTGAAAGGAGTTGTTTTCATGAATCAGAAACGTCCGGAGGATATTGACGTTTCAGAAAATGTGAATATGTCTGAAAAGCTCATCGGCAGTTTTGAGAAAATTTTTGTACGGCTCGGAGTTAATACGGTTAAAATAGTTGCCGCAGTTCTTCTTGCAGTTATTACGGGAGTAAAGTTTATTGCTCTTGAGATAGCAGGACTGTTGATGCTTATTTTAAAGGGAGTCCGCTGGTTTTTCAGAGGTCTGACAGAATCTATCCGTTTTCGTACAAAACGCAATAAAGAGCTTCTTGCGGCTGTCAGAAAGTCTAAAAAGAAGAGCAGAGCTGCTTATTTTAAGTCGATAGTAAGATTTGTCGGTTCGTTTCTGTTTGGTGAGGACGGGATATGTTATACCGCTTTTAACTATATGCTTCCCATCGTTTCTGCCGCTTTTCTTATCGGAGTTATAAGATTTGGCTCGGGTATTGAATATGGAATAGCCGTTGAATATAACGGTAAAGAGATCGGAATAATCAGTGCGGAGGCGGATTTTGAGCAGGCTGAGCGTGAGGTTCAGCAGAGAATCCTTTATTCCGAAAACGATAAAACAGTAGATCTTTCTGCAAATTTTTCCCTTAAAATAATATCCGACGGAGACCGCATTTTAAGTGCAGATCAGCTTGCGAACGAAATGCTCGAGGCTTCTGATGAAGAGCTTACGGAAGCTTTTGGAATCTACATCGACGGAAAATTTATAGGCGCTGTTAAGGATAAAGACGCCATTCAGGACGCTCTTGACGAAAGACTTGTAAATTATCATGTTGACGGCATAGTGCGTGACGTTTCGTATAAAAATAAGATAGAATATACAAAGGGAATCTATCTTGCCAGCAGTGTTAAAGAACAGCAGGAAACGATAGATATGCTTACCTCTTCAACCGAAAAAAAGGGAGTTTATATTGCTAAATCAGGCGACAGTATAGTAAGCATTTGCCAGAAATATAATATGAGCATAGAGGATTTCAATAGGCTTAATCCCAATGCCGAAAACGGCATAAACGGCGGAAATATGATAAATGTCATTGAAACTGAGAGCTATCTTCCTATTCAGTATGTAAGAGAATTGGAAACGCTTTCTCTTCTTAATTATGAAACTGTTGAAGTTGAGACAAGTTCGCTCAATGTTGGTATGAGGTCTATTCTCGTCAAGGGTGAATTGGGAGAAAGAGTCAGCAATATAGAGATAACGTATGTTGACGGAATCGAATATGCGAGAAAAACGGTAAGCTCGGAAATAACAAAAGAGCCTGTTGTCGAACAGATCGGAATCGGAACATATTCTGCTCATCCTGATGAAGGCGTAAGAGAGCTTTACGGTTCCGGAGAATTCGGCTGGCCTGTTGACGGCGGCTGGATAAGCGATACGTTTATCAGCGACAGAAATCATAAGGGACTTGATATTGCTGCTCCGGGAGGAACAGATATTTACGCTGCCGCAGACGGAGTCGTTATATCTGCCGGATGGAATCCCGGAGGCTACGGTTATTTCGTCCAGATAGATCATCTTAACGGCTATCAGACGGTTTACGGTCATATGAGTACGGTTTTTGCAGTGGAAGGTCAGACCGTTACACGAGGTCAGCTTATCGGAGCTGTTGGAACTACGGGAAATTCAAGCGGCGATCACTGTCATTTTGAGGTTCGTTACATGGGAATATGCTACGATCCGGAGCTGTTTATAAATACAGTAGAGCCTTATATTGAAGATACAAGCGGCGGTGATGACGAATAAAAAAGAAGCTGTTGTACTTTTGTACAACAGCTTTTTGATTATTCATTTATATCCCAATCGGCATCGTCAAGATTCGTATCAAGACCAATATCGCCGAAATCAAGATTGCCTTTCAGATCTTCCTCGCTGAATTCTGTGAATTTGTCTACCTTGATAAAAGTAACTTCTGCGTTTCCCATGCCGTTTCCCATATCTTCCGACATAACGAGCTTATCGTCTTTGAATTCAAGTTCAAGAGTCTCTTTTTCTCCGTCTGCTTCAACGGTTACTTCAATGGTGTTTTCGTCTATCTCTTTCCATTCGCCTGTTTGATTGTCAGCATCGCCATCGGAAAGAGCAGAGTTCATGGTGAATTTTCCATCATCTGTAACTTCTGCCTGCAACATTGCAGCAACCGGAATTCCCATAAAGTTTTCCATAGTTGTTCCGCCGAAAGACATCTCGGAGCATTCCCATTTGCCGACGAATTGGCTTTCCTTTTTCTTTGATTCGCTTTCATCGTCTTTTTTACCGCAGCCTGCTGCGCATCCGATAAGACAAAGAGCTGCGAGTGATAAACTGATAAGTTTTTTCATAATACTATCTCCCTATAAAATTTCAGAATGCTTTCCGCATTTCCGTATTCAAAATTATATCACACTTATAAATAAAAGTAAATTGATAAAATGAACAACGTTCATGAGATAATATCGCTATAATTCAGTATCATTGCAGTTGTTCAACACTACGGTTCCCGTTTCCGATTTATTGAAAAGGTATGATTTTGCAGCAAATCTGCTTTTTGCCGGAGTGTATTTTGAGCCGGGTAAAACTTTTATTCTTTTTGGATCAGCAAAAACGATCAGCGCAAAATTTTCTTCATTGGGATATTGTCTGTATGCGCTGAGTATCTTGCACCGTGTATAGATAAATTCTTTTTTTGAGAGTTCATTGCCTGTTTTACATGATTCCTCGTAAAATTTACGTTCCTCTTCGGATAACGGAGCAGAAAGAGCAAATTCGATGCGTCTTTTTTCCTGATTTAATTTGGCCTGAACCATTTTTTCAATACGTTCCTGTTTTAGCTTTATAAATTCCGGAAAATTCTGGTAGTTCTCTGTGTAAACGGTTTTATGTATGGTGTAAAGAGCCATGGCGTCGTTGAACGCATTATGAAAGCTTCCGTCTGTGGGAACATAATTAAAAGCCGAAGCGAGTTCCTTTATATTAACCGCTTGAGGAAGTTCCATTTTTTTTGTTATATCATTCTGAATATCGGTTACGGCAGAGCATATCTTACTTATATTGCGGTAAGGTTTTTTAAAGCGTTTATGTTGTTTTATATCAGAGCAAAGACCGGGTTTATCAAAATTTCCCCAAACGAAAAGTTCTGTTATTGAATATCGGTTTATAAGATCGGCTGCTGTTTTAAGAACATCGTCGCTATCGGCAGAGGAGTCTATTTCGCTTTGAGTAAGGTGAGTAAGTTCACGGCACTGCTTTGTAAGTTTAGGAAAACGATTTGGCTTTGAGGTCTGATAGAATTTTTCAATTATATCATAGCTGCCGCTGCAAATTACCAATCCAACCGAAAGCATTTCACTGTTTACATGGCTGGATGCATTTCCGCAGGTGAATTCAAAATCGGCAAAGCACATATATTTTTCATTTTCTGTCATATATTTCAAGGCAGAACTGCCTTTCAGCCTCCTTTTAGAACCTATGGACACAGATTCTTATATTTCATGATAATATTATATCAGAAATTTATAGAAATTGCAATAAATTTGTATTTTCATAGTGACAAAATAAAAAAAATATGATATAATATCCTTGATAAACACTGTGTTGTCCGATAAGAGCGTCGGCGGGCAGTATAAATGTGAAAGGACAGAGGTGCAGAACAAATGAAAAAAAATGTGCTTATATGCGAGGATTCCATAGCAATCGGAAAAGCTATTGCCGAAAAACTTAAAAGCCGCAAAATTGAATCTTTTGTTATCGAAAATAATATTGCAAAAATAAAAAATCGTTTTAACAGCTTTAAATATGACGCTGTAGTCATTAATCCTATTGGAGAGATGGAGCGTTATTACAGACTTATAAAAAGACTTTCTTCCGATCATCCGGATATGCAGATAATAACAATAATGTATACGGATAATCCAGCAGAACAATCCAAACTTCTTTCTGTCGGTGTGGACAGATGTCTTATAATGCCTATGACAGTATCAAAGATCGTTGATTATATCACAGTTCAGCTTGTTTGTGCAGAGCATAGGGAAATAATGCCGGGAATGGCAGGATTTCTTGTTGAAAGCGGATTTAACGACTGTAAAAAAGCCGGATTCTTTTATCTTTGCATAGCTCTTGAACTGTGTGTTGCCGAACCGGCAAGACTTAATTCTCTTATGCTGGATGTGTACGGCGAGATCGGAAACAGACTTGGCACAAACGCTTCATGCGTTGAGCGAACTATACGTTATCTGGTTGAGCATGCAGGCAGCGGTCTTATAGAACATATAACAAATGGACAGCGGAAAGATGGAATAACCAACGGTGCGCTTATCAGTTTATTATGTGATAATTATCTTAAAAGCAGAGACGTACTTCTGCTTAAAGCACAATAAAAAACGGTTTTTATAAATAAAACAGCAGTCTCTGCGGAAAATACAGAGACTGCTGTTATTTTTTTATTCTTCAATTTCAGAATTTTTCTTTCTCTTTTTATATTTCGATTTCTGACCGAAATTAAGCGAGATAGTGAAAATCTTATCCGACATGAACAATCTTAATGCGAAGAAAATACAGATGAGGAATATAATTATCTGATAAATAAGTCCGATGTAGAAGATGGTGGTGTTGCCGAACATCAGATTCGGAATTGCTGAGAAGGTGTGTGTAAACGGAATAGCGTATACAAGGATTCGGATTGCCATTGGAAGCGTATTTACATCAGTGAACACCGAGATCATAAACGGTATCATTGCGCACAGCATTATCGGCATTATCATATTCTGGGTATTCTTGGAATCATTGATAAGCGCTCCGAGAATAAGCGAAACGGAAAGACAGATCATGATAGTGAAGAAGAGCTGTAATCCGACAAGGACGTAATCTCCTGCATTGAGGGAAAGTCCGAGCTGATTGAGAGCTGTATCAATAGACATATTTTGTCCGATAACTGAATCGGCAGTATCTGAAAGGGTGTTGGTTGCTCCGCCTACAAAAGTGGAGAATCCAACCATGTATACGACCGCATTAATGAGCGCTATAATAGCGGCGGCAAGCATTTTTGAGCCGATAACTGAAAGTCTTGATACAGGCGCTGAAAGCAGTGTTTCAAGAGTTTTATCTATTTTTTCATTTGCGATAGCTCCCATGAGCATCTGCGATGTAAGCATGATAAGAACAAAAACTATGAGCGGAAGAACCATATTCTGCATCATGACCTTGTTCATAATGCTGTCTGGTGATACAGGTGCGGAATTATCGTCAACAACGGTATTATTTACTACGGAAACAGGTGATTCCATAAGAGCGTACTGTTTTTCGTTCATGCCGGTATCGGAAGCTATAGTATTTGCAATACAGTTTTCGATGAGATTTATTCCGCTGCTGTTTCCTGAGCTGATATTGGACATGGTAGCTGTGGAAGTCATTCTGGAAATGCTGATTATCTCCGGCTGTTCAGTTTTATTGATAGAATCGGTAAATCCCTTTGGAATGACGATAAGATTTGAGATATCGTTGCTGCTTAGGATATCAGCATAATCGTCGCCTTCGGTTTCAAAAATGTTCACCTTTACATTTGCGTTTGCATCCGGATCATGATTTAAGGCGTTCAGAGCTTCAATAATGCTGTTTGTGAAATCGGTTTTGTCACGGTCGCTGATATTTATAGTAACGTTAGTGCTTTCGTCAACGGCTTCATTGATAGACGTTTTCATTACTGTTCCGAGAACCATGAATATTGCCAGACTGACAACAAGACCAAGTATCATTTGCAGATTGATAAGCTCGGAAAGCTCTTTTTTCAAAAGGTTAATGAACTTCATTTTCGAGCACCACCCTTTCAAAAACTTCTTCAAGATTAGCTGCATTATAACGCTGCTTAAGCTCGTCAATAGCTCCTGTTACCATAAGATGACCTTTGGCGATTATGCCTACACGGTCGGAAACGAACTCTATTTCAAGCATATTATGGGATGAGAGCAGGAACGACATTCCCTCTTCTTTTGCAAGCTTTTTGATCGTCTTTCTTATTTCAATAGCATTAAGAACATCAAGACCGCTTGTCGGTTCATCAAGAATAGCAAGCTTTGGTTTGGTCATAACAGCTCTTGCAAGAAGGAGCTTACGGATCATTCCACGGCTGTAGCTTCCGATTTTTTCGTTAAGACGATCTCCGAGGCCGCAAATTTCTTTTGCTCTTTCCACACATTTATTGACCGAATCAATATCGGAGTAAAAAAGTCCTGCCATAAAGCGGAGATATTTTATTCCGGTCATATTTTTATATGCTCCTGCCTCATCCGGAAGATACGTTATACACTCACGAACCTTATCCGGCTCTTTAACAACACTGTGTTCTCCCACGATAGCGTCGCCTGCCGTTGGTATAAGCAGTGTTGAGATCATACGTATCGTAGTTGTCTTACCTGCTCCGTTAGGACCGATAAGAGCGAAAATCTCGCCTTTTCCGATATCAAATTGTATGTTATCGGCAGCAAGAACCTTTGTGTACTGTTTGGAAAGACCTTTTACTTCAAGAACTTTTTCCATTTAACAG
>CAJKFZ010000042.1 GCA_905199285.1 uncultured Ruminococcus sp. | reverse complement strand
CCCCGCCGTACGGCGGGGAAAAATACACGGCTAAAATTTCGTGATATCATCCACTCCCGGATTTTGTTTTCTTTATCATTTGCCAAAGAATGTTAGCCTTTTTGGGGCATTCTGCCCTAATTATTTCAAATATCTCTTTACGAGGTATTTGAAATAATTAATACCGGGTTTCCAAAGGGTTGATTAACCCTTTGGCAGGGGTTAAAGGGTGACTCCCTACAGTGTAGGGAGATGTCGGCTTGCCGACAGAGGGTACGGGCGACCGTTGGGAGCGGTGTCCCCTTTAACAAGTTCACTTGAAATGCTTCTGAGAAATTTTAAGTCGGTTTATAGCACGGTTCAGGGCAGCCTGAGTCTGATAATACTCCTTTATACTCTGTTTCTGACGGAGCATTTCGGCGGCACGCTCTCTTGCTTCCTCGGCACGTTTTATGTCGATCTCTTCCGGAAGCTCGCATGAATCCGCAAGAATTACAGCCGATTCCGGCATAACCTGTATAAATCCGCTGGAAATAGCGGCATAATGCCATTCGCCGTCCACCATATACTTCATTTCGCCTGTTGGCAGAGAAGTTACAAGCGGTTCATGACCTGCCATGATTCCGATAAGACCGTCAATAGCCCTTATAACGAGATGTTCACATTCTCCCTGAAAGAAGACGCGGTCTGTAGCGATTATTTCAAGATGAAAGGTTTTAGCCATACAATAGCCCTCCTTTAATCATCGCCGAGCTGTTTTGATTTCATGATAACGTCGTCGATAGTTCCCGCCATAAGGAAAGCGGCTTCGGGATACTTATCCATATCGCCTTCGATGATAGCACGGAATCCCTCGATCGTATCTTTAAGCGGAACGTATTTGCCTTTAAGTCCTGTGAAATTCTCGGCAACGTTAAACGGCTGTGAAAGGAACTTCTGAACCTTTCTCGCACGGTAAACGGCAAGCTTATCGTCTTCGTCAAGCTCTTCCATACCAAGAATGCCGATGATATCCTGAAGCTCTTTATACTTCTGAAGAAGCTCCTGAGTTTTTCTTGCAACGTCGTAATGCTCCTGACCGACTATTTCCGGCTCGAGAATTCGTGAATTCGATTCAAGAGGATCTACCGCAGGATAAATTCCCTGTTCAACAATCTTTCTTGAAAGAACCGTAGTTGCGTCAAGGTGAGCGAAAGTAATCGCCGGCGCTGGGTCAGTAAGGTCGTCCGCAGGAACGTAAACAGCCTGAACCGACGTGATAGAGCCGTTTTTCGTTGAAGTGATACGTTCCTGAAGCTCGCCCATTTCGGTTGCGAGAGTCGGCTGATATCCAACGGCTGAAGGCATACGTCCGAGAAGAGCCGAAACCTCCGAGCCTGCCTGAACGTATCTGAAAATATTGTCGATAAAGAGAAGAACGTCTTTCTGCTCACGGTCACGGAAATATTCCGCCATTGTAAGTCCTGTCTGTGCAACTCTCATACGTGAACCCGGAGGTTCATTCATCTGTCCGAAAACGAGAGCGGTTTTGTTGATAACTCCCGATTCCTGCATTTCATTCCAGAGGTCGTTGCCCTCTCGTGAACGTTCCCCTACTCCTGTAAAGATCGAATATCCGCCGTGTTCGGTAGCGATATTTCTGATAAGCTCCTGAATAAGAACCGTCTTGCCGACTCCTGCACCGCCGAAAAGACCGATCTTACCGCCTTTTGCGTACGGAGCTATGAGGTCAATGACTTTGATTCCCGTTTCAAGAACTTCAACGACCGGGCTTTGCTCCTGAAAGGTAGGAGCTTTGCGGTGTATCTCCCATCTTTCAGCAGTTTCGACCTCGCCTTTTTTGTCGATAGGCTCGCCGATAACGTTGAACATACGTCCAAGAGTCTGTTCTCCGACCGGAACCTTAATGCAGCTTCCGGTTGCCGTAACCTCCATATTCTTGCTGAGTCCCTCGCTGGTTGCGAGCATGATACAGCGTACAGTGCGGTTGCCCATATGCTGAGCTACCTCCATATAACGCTTTTTGCCGTCAAGTTCAACGGTGAGAGCGTCCTTTATCATAGGAAGGTTTCCGGAACTGAATACAACGTCTATAACAGGTCCGATGACCTGAGTTATTCTGCCTTTTTCCATTTATGATTTAATGCTCCTTTCCGGAGATGTTTTTGTTTTAATTTTTAGCGTGCTGCGCAGGGAGACTAATACAAGCCGTCCGTTCGCAAGAAGCTTCGCTCTGCGAACTAATTTTCAGGGAGGCTCTGCCTCCCTCGCACACCCTCCGCTCAAGGGGAGTACATCCCCTTGAGAATCCCGGTATCAGACCGCCTTCGTCGGATTTTTTCCGTTATTCTTCGAGACTTCCTGCGCCGCTTACTACTTCGGTTATTTCCTGTGTTATTGCCGCCTGTCTTGCACGGTTATAGAGCAGCGACAAATCCTTTATCATGTCCTTTGCGCTCGTTGTAGCCGCATCCATAGCGGTCATTCTCGATTGCTGCTCGCAGCAGAACGACTCGACCATTGCGCCGTAGATGATTCCCTTTGCATAATTCGGGATAAGATCAGCCATAACTTCTTCCGGCGACGGAATAAACGAAGCTTTCGGGAGCTTTTTCATCGTTCCGTCAGCTGATTTTCCGAAATGCCGGCGGCTGAAAGGAAGAAGCTGAACAATTTTATTCTCCTGAACGCTGGAATTGACCATATCGGTGTAGATAAGATAGACCTCGTCAAGCTCTTTTTTCTCAAACTTTCCGAGAACGAGCTGAGCTATTTCCATGGCTCTGTAAATAGTCGGATTCTGCGTAGTATAGAGAAATTCTCCGTCAACGAAAGCTTTCTGACTATTATTGATACGCTTTGTGAAATACTGTCTGCCGACCTGTCCGAGGACGAACAGATAGCAGTTTGACAGATCGGGAGCTTTTTCAAGCTCCTGTTCCGTGAATTTAAGCACGTTATGATTATAGCTTCCGCAAAGCCCTTTATCAGCCGTAATGACGATATATCCCTTTTTTCGCTTTTCAACGGGAATATCGTCACGTCTGTCGAAATACATCTGGCGTGTGTGCGGAGTATGCTCAAGAACGCTGTTTATGGTTTCCTGAAGCTTATAGAAATACGGCTCGGTCGAATCGAGAGCCTTTCGGGCTTTTTTCAGCTTGGATGAGGACATAAGATACATGGCGTTCGTGATTTTCAAAATCTGCTGAATACTCGCAATACGCTCACGGATTTCTCTCATATTCGGCATAAAAATTCACCCCTTATTCCTCGAATGCAGTTACGATGCGTTCGATTCTTTCGGCAAGATCATCGGTCAGAACCTTATTTTCCTCTATTTCAGCGACTATATCCTGACCGTATGTGCGGATATAATTCATAAGCTCCGAGCAGTATTCTTTCAGTTCCTTTATCGGAATATCGTCAAAAAGACCGTGCTGAGCCGCATAAAGCAGGATGACCTGTTCATAATGCGGACGTGGATTATAAAGCGGCTGTTTCAGAAGTTCCGTCAGCATATGACCGTGATTGAGCATATCTGTCGTAGCCTGATCGAGCTCGGAAGAAAACTGCGTGAAGATCTCCATTTCCTTGAACTGAGCAAGGTCGATACGAAGATTTCCTGCGGCTTTTTTCATTGCCTTTGTCTGAGCTGCACCGCCGACACGGGATACCGAAAGACCGTAGTTTACCGCAGGTCTTAAACCGGCGTTGAAAAGCTCGCTTTCAAGGAATATCTGTCCGTCTGTTATAGAGATAACGTTTGTAGGGATATAAGCCGAAATGTCTCCGGCAAGAGTCTCGATAACGGGAAGAGCCGTAATAGAACCGCCGCCGTGTTCATCATCAAGACGGCTGGAACGTTCGAGAAGTCTTGAATGGAGATAGAAAACGTCTCCGGGGTACGCTTCACGTCCTGGAGGTCTGTGAAGAAGCAGCGACATTGCACGGTATGCAACGGCGTGTTTTGAAAGATCGTCATAAACGATAAGAACATCCCTGCCCTTGGACATGAAATACTCCGCCATAGCCGTTCCCGAGTAAGGCGCAATATACTGAAAAGGCGCAGGATCACTCGCAGAAGCCGATACAACGACGGAATAATCCATAGCTCCGTACTTTTTCAGCGTATTTACGACCTGAGCAACAGTTGACGATTTCTGTCCTATGGCAACATAGATGCAGATAACATCCTGCCCTTTCTGATTTATAATGGTATCAACAGCGATAGAGGTTTTTCCGGTCTGTCTGTCGCCGATAATAAGCTCTCGCTGACCTCTGCCGATAGGGAACATCGAATCTATCGCAAGGATTCCGGTCTGGAGCGGAACGTTTACGGATTTACGCTCGATAACTCCGGGAGCTTCACGCTCGATTGGAAAATAGTCATCGGCGCTAATGCTTCCAAGACCATCGATAGGCGAGCCAAGAGCGTCAACAACACGTCCGAGAAGCTCGTCGCTTACGCCGATTCCGGCACGTTTTCCGGTTCTGACAACAGAAGAGCCTTCCGTAAGACCATGATCGTCTCCGAGAAGAACGACTCCGGCAGTTTTCTCTTCAAGGCTCTGAACTATTCCACAGATGCCGGTTTCAAACTCAACAAGCTCGCCGTACATTACCGAATTCATGCCCTGAACTCTTGCGATTCCGTCGCCAAGACGTGTAATAAATCCGGTTTCGGTAGCTCCAACCTTAACATCGAAATCTTTTACTTCCGTTTTGAGAACAGAAATAATATCGCTCATACTTCCTGAAACGATTTTATCTTCCCCGGCATTTTCAGTATACTCCGCAGCTTTGCTGTGAAGGCTTTCCTTCATCAGACGAAGGCTTGTGCGGTAGCTCTTATCGTACTCGATATCTCCCGCATTAAGGATAAAACCGCCGATAATATCAGGATCGTGGCGATATTCGATAGCCACATCCTCTTTCATGAATTTATCCATGATAAATCTGCGGAGATCTGCCTGCTGCGATTCTGTAAGCGGAGTAACATAGCGCACAACAGCTCTTATGCTTCCCTGCTGTTCGAGCAGAAAATCGGTATATTCATCAAGTATCTCACCGATTCTTTCAACAGCTCCGCCTCTTATCGCATTCATAATGAACTTGTGCAGATTTTCGGGAAAAAGCTTTGTGATGATCGACTTCTTCTCATCATAAGTAACAAGAGGATTCGCAAGAGTTTCCGCAACATCCCCGCAGGATTCAAATATCTTCCGTGTTTCCGAAACATCGTCCTGCGGAACGTCAAGGCGGATAAGATCTTTCAGAAGTTCTTTATCGAAATCTGTCATTTACTTGCCGCCCTCCTCTTCGGAAAGGAACTCGTCGACAAGACGGCGGTTCTTTTCGTCATCGACATTTTCACCGATTATCTTGGAAGCCGCTTCGATAGCAAGATCGGCGATCTGAGTCTGCGCCTGAGCGAGAACTCTTTTGCGCTTGCTTTCGATAGCCTTGTTTGCATCGCTTACAAGCTGGTCTGCTTCTTCCTGAGACTTTTGCAGGATAACAGCCTTTTCAGCTTCAGCGTCCTCATGAGCTTTCATGATGATCTTCTGCGCTTCAGCCTTAGCCTCGTTTATATCCTCGGCATACTCCTGTTTCAGAGCTTCAGCCTCTTCTCTTGATTTTTTAGCGGAATCAATGTCTTCCTGGATCGAACGTGTACGCTCATCCATGATTTTGTTTATAGGCTTAAAAAGGAATATTTTCAGCAGTATAAAAAGGATAATTATATTAACTGCCGACCATATAAAATTCCAGATATTAATATCCAGCATAATATTGCATCCTTCCGTTTGTATTTAGAGTAACACAGCGCAAAGCCGCCCGGCGTTCTTTGTTGATGTGTTACTTCAGGAAAAAGATAATAAGAATAGCGATAACGAAACCGTAGATAGCCGTTGCTTCTGCGAGTGCGCATCCGAGAAGAAGCGCCTTGTTTATATCGCCCTTTGCCTCCGGCTGACGTGCGATCGCTTCAGCGGCTTTCGACGTTGCAAGACCGATTCCGATTCCTGCTCCTGCGCCTGTTAAAACAGCTATAGCTGCTCCGAGTGCGATTGAACCCATGATATTTTACCTCCTGAGATTAATCTTCCGATTCCATAGCCTCCGCCATGAAAAGCGAAGTAAGGAAAACGAAAACATATGCCTGAATTGCGCCGTCAAAAATATCGAAATAGAAGCTTAAAGCCAGCGGTATACCTACCGGTATAACGAGCTTTACAAGCTCCATAACGACAAAAGCTCCGAGAACGTTTCCGAAAAGTCGCATACAAAGAGAAAGCGGCTTGATAAAAAGTTCAAGGATATTGATAGGAAGAAGAAGCGGCATAGGCTCTACAAAGCTATGCAGCCAGCCCTTTCCGCCACGCTCCTTAACGCTGCTTATCTGGATAAGCAGTATTGCAAAAATTGCAAGAGTTGCTGTAACTCCGAGGTCTTTCGTTGGCGGACGAAGCCCGAAAATTCCTATCATATTGGAAATTCCTATATAAATAAGAAGCGTTTCGAGGATAGGCAGATATTTTTTGCCCTTTGGTCCGAGAATTTCAAGGAAGAAATTATTCATCCAGTTTATTCCGATCTCAAGTAGACACTGCGCTCCAGTAGGAACGGTTTTAAGCTTTCTTACCAGCAGTATCGAAGCCAGAACGATAACCGCCATGATGCCCCATGTCATAACGCATGATTCCGGAACGGGGATTCCGCCGAAAATCGGTATAGTAAAGGCTACACGGCATTCAAGCTCCTCGAGAAGCTTATCGGCAATGCTCATAATGTAACACCTTCTTTCATATCAAATAATAAAACGGAGATAATAAATCTCCGTTGATTCAATCAGAATTTGCGGAATTTTTTTCCACACTAATATAATATAACAAAACTCAAACTTTGTCAAGAGTTTAACGAAAAATTTCACATAACATTTTTGTCATGTTTTATTCGGAAGCGTCCTCTGCTCCGCCTGAAAGTCTTAAAGCATTGTTAAAGCGTTCGATAGCGGAAGAATTTAGTTTTTCGTTAAGACGAACTCTGTCAAGCTCTTTCTTGAACGCATTAAGCTCGCCGGCTATTTTCCGCATTATTTCGTTGTTTTTCTCCTGTTTATCCTCTAAAGCACAGACTCTTTTTATAAGGCTGTTCACGTTAGCCGCAAGAGCCTCGTTCGCTTCGTTTTGTCTTTCGCCAAATTCGGTCAGTTTTTCTCCGGCTTTGAATGTTCCGATTTTTTCATGACCGTCAAAGGTTCTCATTAATTCATTTGTAAGTCTTGTATCAGCCATTTTCATCACCCCTGAAATTTTCTGTTTACAGATTTTCTCTCCAGTAATTCAGCGTATCTTCAATAGTCTGCTCCATCGAGATCTCAGCTTTCCAGCCTGTGTCCTCTGCAATTCGAGAAACATCCGGCTCGATCAGCGGAATATCCGAAGCTCTCATTCTTGCCGGATCTTTTTTGACCTCTATCGGCAATTTTGCCAATCCAAGAGCAGTATCGAGAATAAACTGTATCTCAACCGCTTTTCCCCTGCCGACATTGTAAACTCTTCCGCTTACACCCTTTTCCGCAAGGAGCCTGTATGCTCTTACAACGTCACGGACATCGGTGAAATCACGCTTTGCCGACAAATTTCCGACCATCATCTCCGCAGGAGCTCCTCCCTTTTCGATTACCGCTATCTGACGGCAGAAATCGGAAATAACAAACATCGGAGCCTGCTGCGGTCCTGAATGATTGAATGCACGAACCATGATGATATCCATTTTATACGCTCTTGCGTAAATTTCGCCGAGCATTCCCTGACAAGCCTTTGTTGCGGCATAAATATTTCCCGGATCAAGCTTCTCTTCCTCTGAAAGCGGACAAGCGCCGTCTCTTATAAAGCCGTATTCCTCGCCCGAACCTATAAGAATAAGACGTATATCCTTTTTCTGAGAATCTCTGACAGCTTCAAGGACGTTTATAGTTCCGATAACGTTTATTTCGGCGGTAAGCTGAGGTTTTTTCCATGAAACAGAAACAGAACTCTGTGCCGCAAGATGATAAACAACATCGGGCATTATCTCATCAAGAAGAGGTTTTACAGAGTCTCCCTCGAGGATATTCAGCTTATGGACCGAGCATTTTTCGGTAATTTTTTCATTTTCAAGGCAGGTTGCATGAACATCCCAGCCGGAAGCGGCAAGTTCTTTTATAAGATAACCGCCGACGAATCCTGCTCCGCCTATAATAAGAGCTTTCATTTACGGTTCTCCTTTCAGTTTCAAAGATTTTCTGATAAAACTCCGTATAATTTTCTGATAACGTTTTTCTCGTTGAACTCCGTCATAACTCTTTCAGCAGCCGCTTTTTCAAAGTTTTCACGCATTTTCGCATCGGCAACAAGAGTATTTATCGCTTTCGCAAGAGCCTTTGCGTCAGACGGCGGAACGGTCAGTCCGGTTTTTCCGTGAACGCTGACATATGGAACTCCCGACGGCAGCTTAGTATTTATAACAGGCTTGCCGTAAACCATTGCCTCAAGCTGAACTATTCCGAACGCTTCGCTCTTTGCAACTGACGGAAGTACGAAAATATCGCAGTCCGCATAAGCCTGTTTCAGTTCATTATCGGGCAGGAATCCGAGAAAATGCACTTTTTTCTCAATATTATGTCGTTTGGCAAAAGCCTTCAGCTCCTGCTCCATTTCACCTGTTCCGGCAATAAAAAGCTCGCAGTTTTCGGTCATGGTGAAAGCTTTAAGCAAAATATCGACTCCCTTATAGTAAACGAGCCTACCTGTGAAAAAGACCATAACATTTTTCTTATCACTGAGCCTGTTTGTAAGAACCGGACTTCTTTCGACTGAAAGATAATCTTCAGGAGTTATACCATACGGGACGATTTTGCACTTTCTTCTGAAATCGGGAAGATAGTCCGAGCCGTCTATATGACCTTTTGTAGCGGTTATAATGCAGTCCGCACGTTTAAGAAGCTTCATCATAAACGGCTTGTAAAACGTCATCAGCTTTTTCTGTTTTACAACGTCGCTGTGCCATGAAACGACAACTCTTCCCTTGAATCCCGAAAGAAGAAGTGCAGCGTCCGCAAGCGGAAACGGAACGTGAATATGAACCACATCAGCTTCTCTCGCCATTTTTCTGAAAAGACGTATAAACGAAAGCGAAAGCGGACACGAAAAATAAGTTCCGAGACTTCCTGCACGGGTGAGCTTCACTCCGTCCAACGTCTCACGAATTGTTTTTCCTCTTTCGTCACGGCAAACAAGCGTTTTAACGTCCGCATTACAGATAGTCCCCAGCTCCTGCGAATACTGTTTCACAAGAGTTTCTATTCCGCCGATATGCGGATAATAAGCCTTATTCACCTCAAGAACTTTAAGTCTGCGGCTCATCACATCAGCTCCTTATACACATTATAAAGCGTCTGCGCTGATTTCTCCCACGTAAACTGCTTCGCTCTTTCAAGACCTTTGAAACTGAGCTGTTTCCGCAGTTTTTCGTCGGAATAAAGCCTATAAAGACCTTCGGCAATACTTTTTGCAGAGTATGCATCACATATCAGAGCGCAGTCGCCTGTCACCTCCGGCAGCGAGGCTTCTCCGGAAGCAAGAACCGGAACTCCGCAAGCCATAGCCTCCAGCGGCGGCATACCGAATCCCTCGTAAAGCGACGGAAAAACAAAGGACAACGCTCCGCACATAAGCGGATTCATGTCCTCGGAGGGAACATATTTGGTGAAAACGACTTTATTTTCAAGTCCGAGCGATTTTACCTTTTCAAAAATTCCGCTGTAAAGCCAGCCCTTGCCTCCTGCAAGAACGAGCAGCGGAGCGTCCTTTCCGACTTTTTTCACGAACAGCGCATAAGCTTTTATAAGCCGTTCAAGATTTTTTCTCGGCTCTATCGTTCCAAGATAAAGGAAATAATCTCCGGATATTTCCAGCGATCTCTTCACTTCTGCAATGCGGTTTTCGTCATTGCAGGGACGGAATTTCCGCAGATCCACTCCACACGGAACAACTCTTATTTTATTTTTATGCTGCGGGAAATATTTAACTATCTCCGATTTTGAAAATTCAGAATCCGTAACGATAATATCGGCACGTTTCATCGACTTTTTCAGACCGATATTAAGCATGAGCTTGGTTCTTCCCCTTACGGTTTCAGGGAACGCCTTATAAACCATATCATGAACGGTAACAACGGTTTTTCCCCTTACTCCGGGGGGGACTATATAGTTGAAAAAATGCGTTATATCGGACTTTTTTCCAAAAAAAAGACTATAGGGAACGGGAAGAAGAGCCGAGGCTGCCCGGTAAATTTTTTTCGGGAAATAGGAAACGTTAAGTCTGATTTTCCTGCCGGAAAACTGTCGGATGCTTTTTACAGCTCTGCGGTCTTTTCCCGAAAAGAAGCTGTATTCAAACTCATGCTCCGGATGAAGTTCAGCGAGCTTCATAGTCTGTCCGGCTTCGCACCAGCCTATTCCGGTTATTTTGCCGGCAATAAGCGGAATTGCGTCAAATGTTATTTTCATACTTCCTCCTCGTTCCATTAAGGCAACACCGCACAAAGATTGTGCGGCAGATGCGCAATCAGATTTTTCGTCAGATTGCATAAAAATTCCGCGGGCAGGCTACTCTAACGAGCCGTCCCCTATGTCACTTCGTGACATCTCCCCACCCCGTGGGGAGTCACCTGTCAAAGAATTTTTGTGTGATATGACGGAAAATATGCAAGCAGATGACGTGCAAAACCGCCAGGTGTGCTTTGTGCGGTGTTGCCTTAAATCCGATAGGGCGGAATAGTTTCCGCCCCTCTGACATTTAACCGATAATTTCCTTGACCTTGATCTCGTTCTGAACGAGTTCCATATCGTTCTTCACCATTCTCTCTACAAGCTCGGAGAATGAGATCTCTCTCTTCCAGCCAAGAGCCTTCTCTGCCTTCTCAGGATTTCCGAGAAGAATATCTACCTCTGCCGGACGGAAGAACTTCTTGTTTACCTTAACGATAGTCTTACCTGTTGCCTTGTCAACGCCGATCTCGTCAACGCCTTCGCCCTGCCACTGAACTTCGATTCCAACGTGACCGAAAGCTGTTTCAACAAATTCACGAACCGTTCTTGTTTCGTTTGTGGCGATAACGTAATCGTCCGGAGCGTCCTGCTGGAGCATGAGCCACATTGCACGAACGTAGTCTTTAGAATGTCCCCAGTCACGCTTGGAGTCCATGTTTCCAAGCTCTACGCAGTCCTGAACGCCGAGCTTGATTCTTGCGACAGCATCGGTGATCTTTCTTGTAACGAACTCGATTCCTCTTCTTTCGGATTCGTGGTTGAAGAGGATACCTGAACAAGCGTACATTCCGTAGCTCTCACGGTAGTTTTTGGTTATCCAGTGACCGTAAAGCTTTGCAACGCCGTACGGACTTCTCGGATAGAAAGGAGTTGTCTCGCACTGTGGAATTGCCTGAACAAGACCGAACATTTCAGAAGTTGAAGCCTGATAGAAGCGAGCCTCCGGCTTGACGATCCTGATAGCCTCGAGCATATTTGTAACTCCGATAGCGTCGATATCTGCTGTTCCGAGAGGAGTATCCCAGCTTGTAGCAACGAAGGACTGAGCGGCAAGGTTATAAACCTCGTCAGCCTGTGAGATCTTCATAGCCGAAATGAGTGAAACCGGATCGGTCATATCAGCATAAATGAGCTTTACCTTGTCCTTGAGGTGAGCGATATTGCCGTAGTCGACTGTAGCCTTTCTTCTCCAGATACCGTAAACGTTGTAGCCCTTTTCGAGAAGAAGCTCTGCAAGATAAGAGCCGTCCTGTCCTGTAATTCCTGTAATAAGTGCATTTTTCATTATAAAAATCTCCTTTATACTAATTCATTTCTTCCCTGCTCTTTAAGCTGAGAAATGACCTTTTTAACATCCTGAGTATTATTTTTCGAGCAGACCAGCAAAACATCGTCGGTATCAACGATTATGATATCGCTTGTTCCGATAGCCGCAATAAGACGTTTCCCGCCGCAGATAGTCGTACGCTCTGCGTCAACAGTTATAACGTCGCCGTCGGTGAAATTCTTGTTATCGTCAGTTTCGTTGATACGCTCCACAGCGAGCCAGCTTCCCACATCGTCCCAGCCGAAGCTTCCGGGGAGAGTATAGATATCCGATGCCTTTTCCATTATTCCGAAGTCGATAGATTCGCTTGTGAAAGCCGTAAATTCCTTAACGAGAGTCTCCTCGAAGTCATCGCTGCCGAAGCTTTCGCCTATCCTTAAAGCGCCCTCGTAGATCTCCGGCATAAAAGCCTTCAGATCAGCCATAATGGACGATATTTTCCACACGAACATACCGCTGTTCCAGAGATATTTTCCGGACGCAAGATATTTTTTCGCCGTTGGAAGATCGGGCTTTTCAACGAACTTCTCAACCTCGTAAGCGTCGCCGCATTCCTTTCCGAAATTGATGTAGCCGTAGCCTGTTTCAGGATATGTCGGAGTAATTCCGATAGTAACAAGATTTTTTCCGTTTTCGGCAACCGAAACAGCCTTTTTAAGCGTTTTTATATAGATATTCTCGTATCCGATAAGATGATCGGACGGCAGAACGAGCATAACGGCATCGTCGTATTTTCTTCCGATAACAGCCGCCGCAAAGGCTATACAAGGAGCCGTATTTCTTGCGCAAGGCTCGGCGAGTATATTTTCTGCCGGAACATCGGGGAGCTGTTCTTTCACAAGCTCAGTGTACGCTGCATTGGTAACAATGAATATGTCCTCCGCATCAACGAGCGGACTTAATCTTTTAACGGTTTTCTGGATCATGGTTTCGCCGTCCGAGGTAAGCGACAGGAACTGTTTTGGACGGTTATTCCGGCTTTTCGGCCAAAAACGTTCTCCACGTCCGCCTGCCATTATTACTGCTGTAACTTTCATTTATCATTTTCCTCTTTTCTTGAGCCTAAAATGCCCTCTTCGGTCTCCGCATTGGTCTTTCCCGGAAAAAGCATTGTTTTAAGTGTCATTAAAATTATCTGGATATCCAGTCTTATCGAATAATTTTCGATATACATAAGATCCATTTTCAGCTTATCATACGGTGAAGTATCATAAACTCCCGTAACCTGCGCATAGCCTGTCAAGCCTGCCTTGACTTTAAGTCTGTACTCAAATTCGGGCATCTGCTTTTTATATTCCTCCGTAAGCTCCGGACGTTCAGGTCTTGGTCCGACTACCGACATATCGCCCTTCAGAATGTTGAATATCTGCGGAAGCTCGTCCAGTCGGAATTTTCTCAGAACTTTTCCGACGGGAGTGATTCGGCTGTCCTCATCAGAAGCGAGCTTAGGCTTGCCGTCCTTTTCAGCGTCAACTATCATGCTTCTGAACTTATAAACGTAGAATTCCCTGCCCTCTGCGGTAAGTCTTTTCTGCTTATATATCACCGGACCACCGTCATACAGCTTAACTGCTATCGCCGAAGCCGCCATAAACGGCAGCGCAGGAATAACGGCTATAAGCGAGAAAATTATGTCAAAAGCACGCTTGATGAACCGCTGTTCAAAATCAAGACCATAGTTGCGGCAGAGCAGAAGCGGAGTATCGAAAAGCCTTATATCGTCCGCACCTCTTATAATAATATCGGAGATTTTCGGAGCAATATACGCTCTTATCGACTTTTCAAAGCAGAATTTAATATAATCGTTCCGCATTTCCGCCGGGATATCGCATATGATAACACCCTCATACTTCAGAAGCTGCTCTTTTATTTTTTCGCTTTCTTCCGTAATGCTTACAGATTCGCAGATCATATATTTATCTACTCTCTGGCTCATTTTCATTACAAGAGCTGCCGCCTGACGGCTTCCGTAAAGAATTATCAGCTTTCTCGGCGGATATATGATGAAATAGAGCTTTCCTGTAATAGCGGTCCAAATAGAAATAAATCCGAAATCGACAAAGGTCAGCAATATCAGCGGAACGGCGTCCATAAAATGACGTCCGATGAGGCTTATCATAAAAAACGTCACTGCATTTACGCAGAACATCGAGATAAGCTGTGAAAAAAGCATATCCGTTTTTTTAAGATATCCGAGCTTGAATCCGCCGTAAGCCTTGAAAAACAAGGTTATCAGCAGACAGTATATTCCTATGAGAACCCAGTTTCCACGTCTGTAATAGGGAAGAATAATTGCGTCGCTGTAGTATTTATACCAGACATATGCAAAAAATCCGGTAAGAACAGCCATAAGCAGTAATGCAGCGCCGAAAGTGATACATCTTTTATACCGGTCTCTTTTACTGTTCATAATATTATAACGGTATATACTCCCCTCTGTTGCAAACCACAATAATCTGACAGACATAAATTCCGTCTGTCTGCGTTGTCGTCGTCACCATACGTCAGTATGCTTTCCTCCTCCGTCTTGACATACGAAATTTATGTCTGTCATCTTTATTGCGTTTCGCAGCAGGGGGAGTATAAAACCGCAAAGTCTCCTTTATAAATGTTTGTATAAAGTCATTATAACAAATAGTCCACTTTATGTCAATAGAAATTGCCGTATTTTACAATTATTTTTCCTGTTTTTTGTCATAATGTACAATTTTTCTCACAAAATTAAATTCTGAAATTGCCTGCGTGTTTTGCACAAAATAACGGAATAATTTTTTGTGAACAATGTCTATTACATTCAGGTTGATGTAGAGGCCCTGATGTGGA